>DCUP01000002.1 GCA_002327845.1 Patescibacteria group bacterium UBA2211 | reverse complement strand
TTACTGTCTCTAACAGTTAACGTACAAGCATATGTAGTGTTTGAACTAACTGAAGGAGCGTAATAAGTTGTAGATAAAGATGTTGAGTTAGATAAGCTACCATTAGTACATGACCATGAATAAGTCATTGCGTCACCATCAGGATCGTTTGCGGAACCTGATAAAGTAACTGATTCATTTTCGTTAACGATAACATCTGAACCAGCATTAGCAGTTGGTCCTTGATTTGCTGTGTTGTTTGAAATGTTTGCAAAGAAGTATACGTGACCTTGTGATGGCCATCCTCCAGCAACACTTCCGATATTAGCTTCAATAGTGTTACCACTAATAGTAACTGAAATTGGTGTACCACCTGTAGTTTGCTGATTAGGGCGCCATAAGGCAGAGTTCTCAAAAGTGATAGATTGAGCAGAAGTAATATTAAGAGTTACTGTATCAGAAACCTGAGCGGCATTATCAGCCCATAGAGCTCCAGAAAATACTTTTTGAGTACTAACTGTAGTTGGGAAAGTTATTCTCATCTTTGTGTTGTTGGCTATTGTGCCTTCAACGGTATTGTGATAGTAAACATCGATAGCAACTCTATCTCCAGCCTTAGCAGTAATTGAGCTTGCCCAATTAAATGAACCTGCATCGGTTGTAGAGTTACCAATTCTCAAAGTATCCAAATCATTACTTGCATTGTTAAATTGAGGTACTGCAGCGATAGCGCTACCAACACCAACTAACAATACTGAGATTAGAGATACAAGACTCAAGATTAACGAACCAGAGAACATTCTCTTCTTATATGTTGTATTCATATTATTTTTTATTATTTATTTTTTATTATTTATTTCAAGTGAATTATTAAAATAAATGGTGGAGGGATTGATTAAATTGGACCATCTGCGGGACCGCTAGGAATATCTCCGTCTGCGGGACCACCAGTGTCGCTAGGCACATCACTATCTGCGGGACCGCTAGGAATATCTCCGTCTGCGGGACCGCTAGGAATGGGACCATCTGCGGGACCACCAGGTATGTCACCATTTGCGGGACCACCTGCAGAACTATCCGATCCACCATAACTGGGACCACTATCACTTCCGGCATCATACTTTTTTAATACACCAGTAGTTTTGTCTCCCCATCCCACTGCGACAATTCCATTGTCGTCGTGGAAATAGTAGAGGTATATGTCTTCATTCTCCATTGGATTTTCAATCCTCAGAAGGTAAGACGTAACATCCTCTTTTGGATAAGGAACAAGTTCGGTCCTATTTATTATCTGAACTCCCCGGTAAAGATAAATGACTTTACGGAACGTCCAGTTTTTGATATTTACCTCCCTTCTGTAATCCTTTGTGTATGCCATGATTTTAGCATCCACGATTCCCTCATAATCATTGAGTTTCCATTCCGGAAAATTCTTCCGATAATGACAACTGTCAAAAAACTGCAGCTGTGTTACCTGGTCTTTTTCCAGATTCCACCAGGTTTTCCACCAGGGGAAATCTATATAGACCAATGATTCTTCATCCTTACAAGAAAAAACTTTTTCATTTGCCTTGTAAGTAGCCGTCGTTATTGTCGGTGATGGCACAACCGTGTTTTCCTGCTGACAAACAGTAGCTTTGTTGTTGGCCTCATGAGCAGTACCGTGTGGTATAAAAACCACAGATATGCCTATAATGGCCGCCATTAACACTACTATGATTACAATTGCGATGATTCTGCCTTTTTTCATTTAAAACAACCTCTTCTCCACCATGATATGACTCATGGCTGCTGATTATCCTCGTAAATACAAGAACAAACAAAAACCATGAGTATTTTAAAAGAGCTTATTAAGCTCCTGTATAATAACACCATTATGGAATTTGTCAATACCCCCTACTTTATAATTGCTTGATTGCCAAATCTTAAATCTATGTACTCAAAACTGTCTAAATTGTTAGAATATTTACTATTTCCTAAAACAATAATCAATTTTTCTATCTGCCAGTCTAAATCATCGTTAATATTAAAGAAAATCTTGCAAAATAAATTGCTTTTAGTAACTATTTTTTCTTGATAAACATCAAATTCGCTAATATTAATTGAGTTATTTTTTAATTCTAGCTCAATCTTAGAAAGTCTCTCTAGAATATCTTTCTTGGTTAGATTGTCAATCTTCTCTTTTTCGTTAACTCTAATCAAAGAAGAGTACTCTTCCCTATCTTCAAAATCCTTAATATAGCTTCCATTTTTATCAACTAAATAGCTCTTTTCATCAATCCAAACAGCATAAGGAGTTTTTTCCACTATCTGAAGGGAAATTCCATTGGGAAAATCTTTTTTAATAGTAACTTTCTCTATTTCGGGGAATGATTCCATTAAGCTATTAACTCCACCCCCCATTGAAAGAAAAATACTCTCTGTGCTGATATCCATTCCCAATAATGAAAATGATGTTTTTAATTTTTGTTCAGCAACTCTTTCTAGATCCTCGGTTAAAATATTGTTATTTCCAGTAATATTAAGTTGCGAAACTTGAAATCTTGGAGAAAATAAGAGAAATCCCACTGTAGAAAGGACAATAATTGATGCAAAAACAAAAAAAGAGAAATAAAAATTAGTGAAGATGCTTTTTTTTCTTCTTTTCGTTATTCTTCTTCTTGTTTTTATTCTTCTCTTCATTATAGGTGACGTTTTCTTTTTCTTAACTCTTCTATAATATAGGTTAACCAATATGTTGGAGATAAAACATAGTCTTGAGTTTTAACATACTGCTTTTCCTCTCCCCCAAATCCTTTTTTGAATAAACTTAATCCTGCCCAGGGATGATTCTTCTCTGATTCGGGAATTACTCCCCAAAAATTATATATTTCACAACCTCTTTTCTTCGCTTCCTTAATAGCTTCCCACTGTAATAAATATGAAACAGGAATTTTAGCATATTTTGAAGATGAAGCTCCTTGGTGATAAAAAGCTCTTTTACTCCAATAAACTATCATTGCTGACGAAACCGTTTCTCCTCTGTATTTTCCTGAAAATATAAGGATTTCACTATCTTTTTTAAATGCATCTAACTCCCTATTCAAATATTTCGGTGGAAAAGGAGTAAAAGAATGTCTTCCTGCAGTTTCCAGGTAAACTCTTTCAAACTCAAACAAATCTTTCTCGTCTGTGCTTTTAATTATTTCTACATCATAATTCTTTTCGGCTTGTCTAATCAAATATCTCGTTGTTTTTCTCATTCCTTTCAGCAATTCTTCTTCATTAAGAGTAATATTTAATTCCCACGTTAATTCAGGGTGCATATGAATAGGAGCATTTCTAAATCCTGATTCTTTAAATATTTTAACATTTTCTTCAGTTAATGTGAAGATAGGACTAAAACGAATAAAACTAGCTTTTTCCTTTTTCCCTAGCTCTTTTAAATAATCGAGTAAATTTTTTATAATTTCCTTATTATTACCTTCTAAAATAACTGGTCCATGAGGAACAAAAAGAAAGGTTCCTCTTTTTGCTTTAATTTTAATAGTTTGTGCAACCGCAATCAATTTTTCATTATCAAATATCCCGAATCTATATGCCTTGTCTCCCATTGATTGATTAAAATCTCCCCAATTAAAAGACTGGCAAAAGGTTTTTTCAGTGCACATCAAAAGGAAATCCTCCCAAGTTTTCTTTTCGTTAATTTCTTTTATTATCATTATTGTATTATATTCAAAAATTCACAAAAAAGCAAAAATAAAAAAGGATGAATTCCGTGAATTAGGTTAACTTCCTGATTCGTAGTCTTCAATATCCTTTCTAAGAATAGCAGCATAAAAAGGATAAAGTGCTGTCTGCATAATCCTCTTCGCTACCTCCGCGGTCAAATAGTTGGTTTCTTCTTCGCTTCCACTGGAAGAATCCATAATGATTCTATTTGCCGCCTCAACCGCTTTCTCGATTACTTTGTTCCTCTGGTAATCTTTTTCTTGTTTTTCAACCATTTCAATGTACCTCCAGAGAAATAATAACAGATATTTAAAAAAAATCAATTTTCACTTTTTATTATCGCTGCTTCGTTATAAAAATTAGTGGGACTCCAAATCATATATCCATAGTATTTATCAACTAAAATTTCTTTAACTGCCCTGATTTGAAGATATACTTTTTCTGTATCATATATCGCTCCCAAATTAAAATCTTGAAGCCAGGGTCTAAGCTTAGAATTATAATTTCCAATTCTAATCTTCGCTTTAGCCATTGAATATGCTACTACTTCAAAAGGATGTTCGGCTGGGTTTTCAAGTCCAATAAAACCATCTGCGTAATGAGAGGGGTAAACCATCGGACAAACAAAATCAAAATATTCATAAGCATCTTCAATTACTTGGCCGATTCCTAATCCATCCGTATTGATTGTGGTTAATCCAAATAGATCGGCTGATATTA
This sequence comes from Patescibacteria group bacterium UBA2211, assembly GCA_002327845.1. GTDB lineage: Bacteria > Patescibacteriota > Minisyncoccia > Minisyncoccales > Minisyncoccaceae > UBA2211. Next base: position 15,238 of record DCUP01000002.1, on the reverse strand, counting down.
TCTCTCCCCTTAACTCATTTCTTAAATATTGATAAAAATTTCTTATTACTTCTCTTCTTGTTGAAAAATCTATATCCATATCATTCAAGTTTCCGTCAGACGGAAAGCGAATATAATCAAAATTGACTTCATCAAATCCATTATATAAAGCGTCTTTTGCAATAGAAATATTGTAGTCCCAACCCTCTTTTTTGGTTGGATCTATCCAAGCCAGTCCATTATAATCATACCAAATTGCACCACTTAAGGTTTTAACTGCCAAATCACTTCTGCTTAAAGCCAAGACCGGATCCTGAAAAACCGTAACCCTAGCAATAGTATAAATTCCTTCATTATGAAATTTCTCAATTAATCCTTTCATGTCTTTAATAATTACTCTTTCTGCTCCATATTCTTTAGCAAGAGAAAGATTGGTATTGTAAGGAATTCTGCCCGACCAATCTTTAATATCGATTACGACAGCATTAATCTCTGTCCTTTTCGACAAATCGATGACATAGTCAATTTTTGCAGGATTACTAGCTGACCAACTAGTTAAATAAACAGCCGTAATTTTTTCAGGCAAAACTTTTTCTTCTTTAATATTTTCAATGGTATCAATTCCCCCTATTTTTTCTTTAGGTATAAAAATAAATATCCCAAAGGATATTAAAATTAAAAAAAGAGGTAATAAAATTCGCTTATTCATTTTAGTGTTCAAGCATCTTATCTATAAACTTATTTCTCGCTACCATAAATTCATTAATATAGTTTATTGCCTCCAGCTGTTCTTTTATTTTATTATCCAGCTCTAAAGCACAAAAATCAGAAAAATAATTAACTGGATAATTCTTTAAGTAATCTAATTCTGACAAATCATCCATGTGATGGCTATCATATTGTAATTTTCTTTTTCTAGAATCTACAAAAGAAAATTCTTTTTTAATTGCACTAATATGATTACATTTAATAGGAAATTTAGATAAAACTTCAACCTCTTTATTGTATTTATCTTTTTCTAATAATCTCAAATTTTCTAAATGAGCAAAATCTAAACAAATTCCTCCATATTTTTTAATTTCCTCTATATCTAAGGGAGATGCAGTATTCTCTATGCAAATCAATTCTTTGTATTTTAAAAGCCATTCATTATCAATCGGAAATTCTCGCTCTGAATGAGTATTAAATATTTGCGTATCATATTCCTTGGCCAAAAATTCTAACTCCTCAACGCCCATATCACTTCTTAAATGAACAAAAGGAATTCTTTTAATGCAAGAATTTTTAATCATGTCGTAAAGAATCTTTCTATGCTCTTTAGTTAGGCAGGTTGGAAAAAGAGCTATTTCTTCAATTTTTAACTCTTGAATTTCCCTAAACTTCTCCTTCCAATTCGATCCATTTGTAGTTGTTAGGGCAGGAATAAATTTCATAATTAAAATCCAAAACCAGTTATTTCAGCTGCTTTCTTTGCCATAATCATCTTGGCATCACGAGAGGCTTCGTTAATGCATTCTTTTAAATACTTTTCTTGATTTTCTTTCTCTAATTCAGGATTCAAAGAAATACTAATTATTTCCGCTCTTCCATTAACAACAACTATAATTCCATTCTTTTCTTTTTCTACTCTTTCATTTCCCAATGAACTCTCTAAATCTTTTAATTTTTTTAAGTCTTTTAGCTTATCAAACATATCTTTATCTTTATTATTACCCTCTTATTCTGCCTTAAATACTACAAACAGTCAATGATATTAGAAAAGATATTAATCCTTAAGACAGCGAACAGAAAACGCGTAGGCAAAAGGATGGAAATTACGGTTAACTCCAGTATTTATACCATACAAGCTACGATCAAAAGCCGACGAAGCATCGCTAAGCGTCGAAGTCCAGAAAACAGCATTCACAGAACGAAGACTAAGAGAACCATCGGAGCCCCTATAACCAGCACCTAAAATAGTAAAAACACTAAAATTAGTTGCCCCCGCGTTTGATCCCCAGTTAGTAGTTCCCGCTTCTTTTAACTGTGATCCTTCATTAGTTCCTCTCCAAGCTATTGCATCAGCTTGAGCCTGACTCATTCCTAAATACATTTCTAAAGTTTTAAATTCTGCATCGCTTGGAACATGCCAGCCGATAGGACAAAGCTTGCCAGAATTAGATGCGCTCCATTGATAAACAAAACCCAGTCTTTTTGATTGAATATTCGTTAATGTTTCTTCAGTGGTATTACCGATAGCTGGAGGATAAGCATAATAACCGTGGTCAGCTCCATCCCAGGTAGCGCCAGTTGGTCCTCTAGTAATTGCTGTCCCGTCGTTGTATTTAGTTGTCATGAGATTTGAAGCCATCCAAGTTTGAGTTCCGATATTAATAGCTCCATATTTATTGCCATCAATATCAACTGGCCCTACCGCATATCCTCCATTATTACTATGTGACAAAGTTGAAGAAGAAAGATTGCCTGAAAGAAAATAATTAGAACCAGTTGAAGAAGAAATATATGTATAATATCCAGAAACTGGATCAACGGGAAGATTAGAAGTAATATCTAAAAGAGCAGAAGCGAGATTATTACAATTACTACCAATATTGCAAGTTGTAGTTTGAATCGGATGGACCATTCCGTTTAGAGTTCCATAAACGATTAAAGTTTTTCTAATCGCGTCAAGATCTGATTTTCTTCTAGCATCATTAGCTGAATCAATCGCTCCATTCATATTAACAATAATAAAACCAGAAAGGATTCCAAGAATTGATATCACTACCAGCAACTCGATTAAAGTGAAAGCTTTTGTTTTATAATTATTGAAATTCATATATTAAATTTAAGATATGATTTAATTAAATAATTCAAATACCTTTTTAGCGTCATTTCTTGAGATATTAATATGAGTTGGAAGACATATAATTCTTTTTACAATTTCTTCCGCTTGAGGACAACTACCTATAATATAGCAAACATTTTCAAGCGAGGTCAAGGAAGGAACTACCACGGAACCAAACCATCCATCATTTAAGTATATTCCTTTTTTCCTAGCTTCCTTTACTATTTTTAATGGATTAACATTTAATACTGGATACTTCAAAAATACTACTTCTTTATCTTTATCCTTCTTAAAAACAACCTTAAATTCTTTTTTATTAACTAATAAAGAATTATATACTTGCGCTATTTCTTTTCTGTGCTCATTAAATCTCTGTAATTTCTTAAACTGATTAATTGCTAGTACTGCTAAAGCATTAGGCATTCTTTCTGGAAAATATGAAGGAAGTTTTCCTTGATTTTCTTTAGAAGTAACTGACTTACTTAAAATGTTTAAATTTAAAAACATTTTCAAAATTCCTCTTCCTATTTTTGAATTATATAAGGGCAAAACTATTTTATTCATCAAAATCGGGTGCAATAATTGTTGTTTTATCCAGAACAAAGAAGGATAATTAATTTCTTTTTGAAAGTGAGAAACTTTTTCTAGCAAAGCTTCATTGTTTACCGTAACCATTCCACCATAGACTGAAGATATAATTTTATCTCTTCCAAAACTAAAAAAACTAGCATCTCCAAAAGACCCACAAAAAGAATCCTTGTATTTAGCTCCTAAAGCATGAGCGCAATCTTCAATTAAATAAAGATTGTTGGCAACACAAATTTTTCTAATTTCTTCGATATTAGCTGGATAACCAAATGTATGTTGAATCATTATCGCTTTAGTTTTGTTGGTAACTTTTTTAACGACATCTTCGGCTGAAATATTCAAACTTTCATCAATATCAGCAAAAATAGGAATGGCTCCGACATAAATAATTGGATTAACCGCTGCATTACAAGTAAAAGCTTGAACAATCACTTCGTCTGCATTTCCAATCTCCATTGCTTTTAGTATCGATATTAAAGAGCTCCTTCCAGAGTTAAAACTAAAAGCATTCTTAAATCCAAAATAATTCCTAAACATTCTTTCCAAATCTTTAATTTCTTTCCCTCTTTTCCATTTCCATGGTTTAAAAATTAAATTAAAAGCTAAAGATATATCATCTTTTTCTGTATTGGGCGATAAAGAAATAGAAATAGTTTTCATTATTTTATTAATTTATCAATTAAAAGACGTGGAACTCTACTTTCTAATAGAACAACACTACCATTATTAGCTATTGAAATTACTTTCTTTAATATTTTATCTCCATTTTGAATAAATAAAATATCTTCTGTTTTCATTCCAGATTCAATTGCTCCCCTTTTCAAATCTTTAAAATAATCTTTTGAGGTAATTATTGCCAAATCACAAACTTCTCCAATCTTCCTTCCTATCTTACGATGAGCTTCTTTACCTTCTTTTCCCAATTCAATTAAACACGGCATAATTAATATTTTTCTTCCATTCCAGTTCTTTAAATGTTCAAGATGAGAAATAATGCCATCAAAATTAGAAGAATAAGTTGCATCAATTACATCGAAACCATCGACTTTTTTAATAATGATTCCTCCCTTAATTTCCTTAACCTTATCTGCAATTACTTCTAAATCCATACCTAATTTTTTAGCTACAGCGATTGCAGCCAAAAGATTGTAAACGTTGTGAATTCCGTGAATATTGGTTTTGAAAAAATGACTATCTTTGGTCTTAAAAACAACTCTAAATGATATTCCCTCTTTCTCTTCTTTAATCTCTTCTGCCCAAATATCCTGTTTTTCGGAAATTCCATACTTAACACTGCTAGTTGTTGAATTAAAATTATCTCTAATTAAATTATTGTCCCAATTTAATACTGCCAATCCTTCGCCTGGTAAAGAATCGATTAATTCAAACTTACCCTTAACAATGTTTTTCTGTGAACCGAAAGTAGCTAGGTGTTGATTATTAATTCCTGTTAATATTCCGATTTTTGGTTTAGCAATATCACATAATAGCTTTATTCCTCCTCTATTATATGCTCCCATTTCACAAATAAATATTTCGTGTTCATCATTAACATTATTTAAAATACATTGAGATATTCCCATTTCTGAATTTTCATTCTTCTCGGTTGAAACAACTTTAAAATCAGCAGAAAGAATTTCTTTCAAAAATTCCTTGGTCGAACTTTTACCATAACTTCCTGTAATTCCAATAACTAAAAGATTTTCCAAGGCCTCTCTTTTTTTCATTGCTTTTTTAATTATCCTATTTCTCATAAAAACAGTAATCGGCTGGAAGAAAAGGACAATCGAAGAAACTATTAAGGGAGTTAGAATATCGAAAGCTAATATGACAATAGCAAGATAAACCAAATCAAACACCATCCATTTTGTTGGATTAATATAGCTTTGGTAAAAATTAATTCCTAAAACAACTGTAATTACTCCTAATGGAATGAAAATAACGGGCAACAGGAAAGACATTTTTGAAGTCATTTCTGGAGCTTTTATTTTTCTTCTTAATAATCCGATGATGGATAAAAATCCTTCAGCAATATAGAAAAGAAAAATCACGGGAATGCAAGCCATTGTAAACAAACTAATTTTATTCAAAAAATCACTAATAAAATCTGGATATAAATAAGTAGCTGAGCCCATCACAAACAGTATTAATAAAAAAACAAAACATTTGAAAAACAATCCCCAATTTCTAATTATCTTCTTTCCTGCATACGTATCAAAATGTGCCAAAAATCTACCAATGTGATAATTTTTTAATTGCCAGAGATAAGACCAAAATAAAAAACTCTTGACTTCTTTAAAAAACCAAAAGAAAAGAACGATTAAACCTACTAAGACTGGCATCCAAGGTTGTATGTCCATATTATTTGTTTAAAAATTTAATAATGCTTTCGCTAACTTCGACAGAATCTGTTTTATAAGGATTATGTCTCGCTCCTTTTATTATTTTTATTTCAGAATCATCAATTTCTTGTTGAAAAAGAATTCCGTCTTCTACCGGAGTAATCTGATCTTTTTCTCCCCAAATAATTAAACACGGCATATCAACTTTAGGCAATAAATGAGTTAAGTCCTCACTCACAACTTTTTTAAAAATCTCTTTCATTAAAGGATTAGCACGATAATAATCATAAGTTCCAGATATCTTATACGCAATTTTTTCAAAGAAACCATAAACACGAGAATTCTCAGAAATAATCTTTGCCCCTGTTCTTGCTAAAAACTTTGAAATCCTTTGTCTTAAATTTAATCTTTCCTCTCTAACTATTGCCGCATCACAAAATATTAATTTTAAAGGTTTAACATTCTTTTCTGTAACCATCTTTAAAGCAATACCACCACCAAAAGAATGTCCGAGAAGATAAAAATAGGAAAGATCTATTTTTTTAATAAAAGCAATAATAAAATCAGCATACTCTCCTACTCCCCAAATAGATTTGGGCATCTCTGTTTTTCCAAAACCAGGTAAATCAGGAATAATTAATTTGAATCCTTTTCCCGCCATTTCATCAATAAACCTCATCCAAGAATAAGAAGATCCTCCCCAACCGTGAAGAATCAAAAACGGCTTACCCTCGCCAGCAGTTTTGTAATACAAGTCAATACCATTAATATTAATTTTGTTTTCTTTCAATTCAAATAGTTCCATTGACTATTTTCTTTTAATTTCTTTAAATCCTAAATACTTATGTAAAACCTTAGGAATCTTGATACTTCCATCTTTTTGTTGATTATTTTCCAATAAAGGAATTAAAATTCTTGGAGTAGCAATTCCGGTATTATTTAATGAATAAGCATATTTTGTTTCTCCCTCCTTAGTTTTGTATTTAATTCCTAATCTTCTAGTCTGAAAATCAAAAAAGTATGAAGACGAATGAGTTTCTCTGTATTTATTCTGCGAAGGAACCCAAGCTTCAATATCATATTTCTTTACTTGTCCTAACCCTAAATCAGCCGCACAATTTCTAACAACATGATATGGAATATTCAATCCTTGGAGAATTTCTTCTGCATTTTTAGTAATCTCTTCGTGTAATCTAACTGATTCTTCTTTATCATTCTTACACAAAACAACTTGTTCTATTTTCATAAACTCGTGAACTCTCAAAATTCCTTGAGTATCTTTTCCATAACTACCGATTTCCGTTCTAAAACAAGGAGAAAAACCCATATACTTAATCGGTAAATCTTCTTCTTTTAATGTTTCATTAGAATGATAACTCATCATTGCCACTTCTGAAGTTCCAGCTAAATAATTTCCATCATGAGTTTTGTAAACCTCGTCTTTTGATTGAGGTAAATATCCAGTTCCAGTCATTGCTACCTTATTAACTAAAGACGGTGCTTCAACAGGAATAAATCCTTTTTTAACTAAAATATCTGTCGCATACTGCCAAATAGCCATACAGATAAGAAATGCCTCTCTTTTCAAGAAATAACCCCTAAATCCAACTACTTTAGCGCCACGGTCAAAGTCAACTAAATCTAAGTCTTTAGCTATTTGAACATGATCCTTGATGGGAAATTTAAATTCTGGAATCTTGCCCCATTTCCTTACTTCTACGTTGTCAGCATCGGAATCACCATCAGAAACTGATTCGTCAGGAATATTAGGAACCAACAACATCAATCTCTCAAATTCTTCATTAACTTTCTTGAATTCATCTTCTTCATTATCAGAGTTCCTGTCTAATTCTCTCATTTGGGCAATAACCGCTTCTCTATCCTCTTTAGTTTTAGCTTCCTGTATTCTTTTGTTTGCCTGATTCTTCATTGCGCTCTTGTTTTCAATCGCAACAATCAATTCTCTTCTTTTGGCATCAACTGATAAAAAATTATTTATATCAAAATTAACCTTCTTTTTTCGACAAGCTTCTTTAACTTTATCTGGATTTTCTCTAATAAATTTAATATCTAGCATATGTTCAAATCTCTATTATTTTAAATACATAATACCAATTTGGGAGAAAAAAAGCAATAAAAAAATAGAGGATCACTTTATTCGGATAAAGGAACCTCCTTAAGAGAAATTGCTTCTTCTTTACTATCTTCTGCAGCTTTTTCTATCAACTGCTTAAGCATATCCTCTAATATGCCTGTACACGTGTTAAACATGTAAATTTTCACCTCCTGTGCTGATTATAGTATATTTAAAAAATAATTTTGTGTCAAAAATAAAAAAGTTAACTTTTTTTAGTTAACTCTTCCCAGTGTTCCTTGGGTTTCAACCTTTTAGAACCTTTTTTACACAAGGGGCATTCTTCTTGCGGAACAGCCCAGACTTCTTTTTCGAGAAGAGAGATAATTTCAATCTTTTCTTCATCGAAATAGTATTCAGTGGGCAGCTTTGCTGGACGATGGACAATAGTCGCAACAAAAGGATAGAACTTTACTGGATTTTTATTTCCAGCAATAATAACTCTCCTTACTGCTTCGGTCGTTTTGAAGGTCGTGATAAGATCTTCAACCTGTAGAACATAAGCTCCTTTAGGGATAGAAAATCTTCCTGTCCAAACCATTTCTCCATTCGGTCCCTTTTTGGTATACATATGTCTAGCTCCAAGACAAAGAGCAACCATAAATGAAGGAATTATTCCAGCATAGGCTGAACCGACAACCACAATGTCTTCTCCTCCAATACGTGGAACAATCTTTCTCGAAAGATTGTAGGCAAGAACCTGCATGGCAATTGAGTTAGAAGCAATCTGAGATACGTTAAAGTATGCATTACTGCATAATCCGCTCGTTAAAACCGCGTGCGGATTTTTCGGATTACCATCATGGACCCATCCGGCATTAAGTCTCTTGAAAACACCACTTATCTGGCTTTTCGAAAGCTTAGTTTCGTAATTCATCATTTTAAAACCACTCCCCCAATCATTTGAAGGACTAATAAGGTATTAACAAAGAAATAATAATATGTCAAAACCCAGGTTTCCCTGGGTTCGTACTATTCTTTGTCTTTCATTAATGGAAACAATATTACTTCTCGCAATGATCCCGAATCAGTTAGTATTGAAACGATTCTATCTATTCCCATTCCAAACCCTGCTGCTGGAGGCATTCCGTGCTCTAGAGCTTCAATAAAGTCTTCATCTGATCTTTGTGCTTCTTCAAATCCACCCTTAAATAATTTCTCTTGTCCTCGCAACACATCTCCCTGATCCAACGAATCATTTTGCTCAGAAAAAGCATTAATAACTTCCGCTCCAGCTACAACTAATTGAAAATTGGCTAGCTTCTCTTGGTCTAATTCTTTAGCTAGGGGCTGGAAACCTTTTGGATGATGAATAACTAAGGTTGGTTGAATTATATTTGGTCGACAGTATTTCTTATAAATCTCATCTGCAATATTCGGCTTATCAGCTCCTTCAGGAACATCGATTCCCATTTCTAAAGCTTTCTTTAATAAAGCTTTTTCATTTAATTCTTCGTATTTAATTCCAGTATGCTTTTCTAATAAAGCAAAAAATTCTATCCTTTCAAACGGTCCTTTAAAATTTAGAACATTGTCTCCATATTTAACTTCTGTTGTTCCCAAAACTTTAGTTAAGACAACGTCGAACATTTTTTCAGTCATCTTCATTAGTTGCTTGTAATCAGCATAGGCCCAATAGAATTCAATCATAGTGAAATCAGGATTGTGAAATTTATCCACTCCTTCATTTCTAAAACATTTTCCTATTTCATATATTTTTTCAAATCCTCCAACTAACAATCTCTTTAAATATAATTCTGGAGATATTCTTAAAAATACATCTACATCCATAGCATTCAAATGAGTTTTAAAAGGCTTGGCTCTTGCTCCACCATATAATGATTGGAGAATCGGTGTTTCTACTTCAAAAAATCCATCATCGTTTAAAAAGTTCCTTAATTCTTTGATAAAATTAGAACGGATGATAAATTTCTGCTTTACTTCTGAAGAAAACATCAAATCAAGATATCTTTTTCTATACCTTTCTTCAACATCTTTCAAACCATGCCATTTTTCTGGTAATGGTCTCAAAGATTTACAAATCATCTTATAATCAATTATTTGAATCGTCTTCTCTCCTCTTTTAGTTTCGAATAAGATTCCACGAGTTTCAATAAAATCACCCATATCAAAACTATCTAAAAATGATTGATAATTGTCTTCGCCTATTTTGTCTTTAGCTAATAGTCCTTGAATTTTTCCTGTCCCATCTTCAAAATCAATAAAAGTTAAAGCACCATGAGTCCTTATAGTTCTCACTCTTCCAACTAAGATAACCTCTTCTTCTTTTTGCGATAAAGATACAAAGTCCTCTAAAACCTTTTTGATTTCATGAGTTCTTTTGACCTCAATAGGATAAACATTAACTCCGCTATCGCGAAGCTTATTTAATTTTTCAATCCTATTTTGTCTTATTTCGTCTGAAGTAGACATATTTTTATTCTATTTTTAGTATTTTGTATTTAAGAGATCCTTTAGGAGTTTTAATTTCCACCTCAGCTCCTTTAGGTTTATTTAATAAAGCTTGCCCTAGAGGTGATTTGAAAGAAATTCTGTTTTCCATTGGATTAGCTTCTTCCTCTCCAACAACATGATATCTTTCTTCGTCATCGCCTTGTTTGATTGTAACATATGAACCAATTTGAACCCAGCCTGTATTCTCATTATCTTGAATTACTTTGGCTGAACTAATTAGTCTTTCTAAATCAAGAATTTTTCCTTCAATGGCAGCTTGATTGTCTTTCGCTTCATCATATGCTGCATTTTCAGATAAATCACCAAATGAAATGGCTTCTTTTAATTGTTCGGCTACCTCAATTCTACCTTCTTTTTTAAGGTACTCTAATTCTTTCTTAAGCTTATCTAAACCTTCTTGTGTTAAATATTTACCATCCATATATATGAATTATTCCACGATTCCATTTAGTCAAAAAACAAAAACCGAACAGCGGATATTATTTTATTTAATTTAGAAAAAAGGGCTAATCGCCTAGATCAATCCTTTTATGAATAGTATAGCATATATATTTGAGAAATCAAGATTCTTTAATTCCCACCTTCATTTACTATTTCCTCTGGCTTTTGTTCAAACTGTTTCTCTCCAAAATAATAACCTAGAGTTTGCCTTGCTACTAAATTAGCTAAACCAGTGTTTTGAGGCACACTTTCCACGATGACGGTCAAAACTATCTCTGGGTCATCATAGGGGGCAAAAACAGTGATTAAATTATGATAAATCTCGTTTTTTCCTGTTTGAGCTGTTCCGGTTTTAGCTCCTGAAGAAACTGGTAAATATTGCAAAGAACGGGCAGTTCCAGCAGAAGATAGAACAGTCTCCCTCATTCCCTCTCTTACTGAATCAATGGCGGATAAAGAAACAAAATCCTCACTAACTACTTCTGGTTCAAATTTTTTAATTGTTTGATTATTATTATCTAAAATACTATTAACAACCTGTGGCTTCATTAATTTTCCTCTATTGGCAATAGAAGAGATAGCCATAGTTAATTGCAATGGAGTTGCTTTAAAGTAGCCCTGTCCGATTGAAATATTATAAGTATCTCCTGGATACCAGGAAGTTCCTGTTGTGTCTTCCTTCCAATCTGAATTAGGAACAAGTCCAATGCTTTCTTCGGGTAAATCGATATTTGTTCTAGAACCAAATCCAAATTTCTCTAAATACTTTGAAATCTTAGCTATTCCTAAACCATTAAAATTTTTATATCCCCCACCAACCATATAGAAAAACGTATCGCAAGATTCAGCAATAGCTTTTTTTAAATTAGTCCACCCATGAATCGCCCAGTCTTTTTTAAATGTTCCTCCGTTTAATTCAATTCCTCCTTCACAATATATTTCTTTATCTGCCGTAACAATTCCTTGTTCTAGGGCTGCTACAGCTATCATTGGTTTTAAGGTTGAACCAGTTGGATATTCTCCCGAAGTCGCTCGATTATAAAAAGAAACTTTAGAATCTTTCAATAAATCATTAAATTCTTTATTAGTTAAATCTTTGGAAAACATATTACTATCAAATGAGGGATAGGAAATTAAGGATAAAACTTCTCCTGTCTTCGGGTTCACCGCTACAACTGATCCCCCTTTAGCATTATATCCATCGACTGCCTCCTTTAAGAATTGTGCAGCTTTTTCTTGCAAATCATAGTCAATATTTAAAACTAAATTGTTTCCTGATTCGGATGGCTTAATAATCTCTTCTTTGATTAGATTTCCGTGTACATCTTTTTCTCGATTAATTTCCCCTGGTATTTCTTTTAGAGCATCGTTATATTGTTTTTCTATTCCTGATTCCCCCATAGAACTATCTCCCGAAACATATCCTATAACATGAGCTAGATTGTATCCACTCAAATATTCTCTGTTTTTCTTTTTGACAATCTCGAATCCTGTTAATTCTTCTTCTTTAGTTTTTAAAATAATCACTTTATCTATATCAATTTCTCTCGCTAAAGAAAATTCGCTTTCTCCTGCTTCTTCCATCTCTTCTATATTTTTATTTAATTCTTCAAAGGGTGTGCCTAAAATACGAGATATTTCCCTTATTTGCTTCTCTCTTAATAATTCATCTTCCGGCAATTTTGAAAAATCACAGACCAAATCAAATCTTTGAGTATTAACAACAAGTTGCTTAAAATTACGGTCATAAACAATACCCCTCTGAGCTTCAATTTCACTAGAAAGAAATTTATTTTTCTCTGCCTTTTCATTGTAAGCATTATATTCTAGAATTTGAAAAGAAAAGCAACGGAAAAATAATACTCCAATTATTAAAATAAAAGAAGTGAAAACAATTTGAAATATTCTTTGCGATAAAGCAGTTTCTATTGTATAAGAATTCTTATCTTTCTTGTGTGTTAAAACATCCAAAAAAAGATCATCTGTTTCAATGTCTGCATTCTCCCTCCTTATTTTAAATTTTTGGCATCCATGAGAGCGACGGAATCCTAACATATTTGAATAGTATAAATTTTAATAATAAGGAACTTATAGAAAAAGATAGAGCCAATAAACCAATAAAATGAGTAGAATATATATCAAGTATTAATCCAAAAAAGAAAGCCGCATATAATCCTACCCTTCCCTGTGGCTCCTCTAAAACATTAATCAATAAAACAAGGGGAAAAAGAATACTGAAAAAAGTAAAAAACGACAGATAGCTTATTTCAAAAATAAACAAAAAATATATGATTGCGATCAAAATTAAAGTTTTAAAAATCTCTTTAATCATTGTATATCTCTGCTATTTTTATTATAAAAATATTATTAATCATACTTAAATCGAACACCTTTTCAATATCAGACGTCTGATATGTTTCATTATCAATCTTCTTTATATTCTTTACTTTTCCCATCAAAAGTCCAGCCGGATAATTTCCACCCATAGCCGAAGTCACGACTAAACTTCCTTCTTTTAGCTCTTTATCACGAGCCACCATATCTAAGGTTATATTTAAATTACCTTCCCCTTTACTTAAAGCAAAAATATCACTATCAGGTATTTCAACATCGATAAGATTATCCTTTTGGGTGATAAGTATTATTCGAGAATAAGATGGATAAACATCGACTACTTTTCCTAAAAGAACCTTACCAGAAATAATCACCGGAAATCCTTTTTTAACTCCATCGTTAGATCCAATATTTACTAATAAAGAATCTGCTAAAATATCTTTTGATATTACTCGTCCTAATATTAAATCGAAATCTTTTTCTAGTCCTAGTTCTAAACTATTTCTTAAAAAATCGTTCTCTTCCTTTATTCTTTGAAAATCGGCTAGATCGGAAAGGAGTTTCTGATTTTCCTCAATTAATTTCTTATTTAACTCTTCCTGATTCTTACTAGAAAACGCTTGTTCGCCTCCTTTATTCCACAATGAAGCCATTAAAATCTCTGATTTTGAATAAACAAAATTCTTTAGGGCATCCTTAAAAAAAGAGTTAATAATTAGAAAACAAAAAAAGAGGAGGACTAAAACCGTTATTCTTTTCTTAGTTAAAATCTTCATATTCTGATTATATACTATCCCCCTTAAAAAGACAAAATTGACAAAAAAATCAAAAAGAATAAAATGTATGTGGCTCATTTACATTTACTAAACTAAGGAGTTGAAAAATGATTAATGACGACTTGAGAGAAACCGTGATTTCCGAACGATTACCAGAGGAAATCATTAAAAACCATAACAGGGTTTTACAGCTTTATCTTTCTCTTGGTGAAACAAAGAGCTTGGTTACCCAGTTGATTACTAACCAGACCCGTGATTGCGATATGACCATAAAGGAATGCTCTGATCTTATGAAAGCTGTTTTCATAAGTAAGGAAATCGACCATGAATTAATGAAAAAAATGGCTCGACAGGCAAAAACCTTTAAAGAGCTTGAACAATTGTTCACGGCAGGATTCCATTATCGAAAAGATTCAAGCTACAGTGGATTTATTACTAAAGAACTTTCAATGCAAGAAATTAATTGCAATGTCTGGCTTGAAGTTCTGAACTATAAAGATCCCTGGTATTTCCGGATATCAACTTCTCTTGAGCGATTAACACTCTTAAAAATATTCAACGCTTGTAATTCAGAAAAAATCATTGAAATTAGTGAAAAATATTTCAAAAAATCAAATTTCTCTACTAATACCATGCTTTCGTCCTTATCTGATGCCCAAATTTCAATCGACACCTGTAAAGAAATCAAGGATATTTCTAAAAGGAAGGAAATTAAAAAAATCGTAGAAGAAAAAATCAACCATTTTAGAATAGTAAAAAATCACAAAATAACCAAGTACGAAAATTAACGACTTGGTTTTTTATTTAACAAAAAACTCCTTTCGATCTTTAATACGGGGGCGACCTACTTTCGCGGATACCACTATCATCGGCCTTAGAAGATTTCACTTCCGAGTTCGGAATGGGATCGGGTGGAGCACTTCCAGTATAGCCCCCATATTAAAAACAAAAAGGAGTCATAGAGTAAAAATATAATGTAAGAATAAAGCTAATAATTGCTAATCAAAGAGTTATTTTAATATTCAATTAGTATCGCTCGGCTGAATTCCTCGCGGAACTTGCACCTGCGACCTATCAAGGTCATAGTCTTTAACCTGAATAAGAGTTCTAATCTTGGAGTGGGCTTCGAGCTTAGATGCTTTCAGCTCTTATCCCTTCCTAACTTAGCTACTCAGCTATGCCCCTGGCGGGACAACTGATACACCAGAGGTTAGTTCACCCTGATCCTCTCGTACAAAGGGCAACTCTCCTCAAAACTCGACGCCTGTGGTAGATATGGACCAACCTGTCTTACGACGGTCTGAACCCAGCTCACGAACCACTTTAATTGGCGAACAGCCAA
>DCUP01000005.1 GCA_002327845.1 Patescibacteria group bacterium UBA2211 | reverse complement strand
CTCTTTAATGGCTATGTTTAAGACGGGGATTATCTGTCTTTCCTCTTGGGCGGTTTCTAAGTTGATAGGAGTGTATTTAGATAAGGCTTGAAGCATTTTAAACTTTGTAGAGTAATCTTTATCCTGCAAAGCTATTTTTTTAACCTCATTTGAATAATCAGATTGTGAAATGCCAATAAGCTCCTGTAAGGTATCAATAGACTTCTTAATCTCTTCCTTATTCTGTATATCCTTTAACTTCTCTTTCTCTCTCTCTATCATTGATTGGACTTTCTTTTGGGCGGTTTTCATTATGTATTTTTGATTTTTAGTTGAATAACTCTCGCTATATCCGGCTTCTTTACTTGCCGATGTTACACTTCCTTTATGCTTCGGAAGTAATTTTAATACCTTTATAGCTCTGTCTTCATATTGTTCTATCATAATCTTTTGGGCGATTTTAAAAGGTTTTCTATTATAATCTATTATACCATTTTTATGGGTGGTATGTAAAATAGTTGATAATCATATCAAGTCTGTTTATTTACTCGGCTCTTATAGCGTTTTATTGCGTTGTTTTAGTTGATTATTGTCTTTTTTTGGGCGTATAAGCTCTCTTTCTTATTATTTTTCCCTTTCCAAGACACAGAGGACATCTACAAAAATATTTATCCATATTATTTATTTTATAGTTTTTAAATAATTTCTTATTCTTAAATAAGTATCCGCATCTTTGCATTTATCGTGCCAAAAGAAACCATTAAAAATCCAACCCATATTTTTTTTAATTTCTTTTTTACATTTGAAGCATTTTTGACCTTTTTTAAGTTTTGGAAGCTCAACTTTTATATCATTTTCTAAAAACTCTTTTTCGCTTATTGTTTTTCCGTTTATATCTTTCATATTAGTTATTTTAAGTTGTTAATTTGGAATCTTTATAAAGCATAGCCAATGAGTTTTAGATAATCCCCTTCTCATACTTCTTACCAATGGTTCTTTTTTAATAACTTCTATTAATTTCTTAATAGGAATATTACACTCACTCCATTTGAATACCAATACCCCGTAGTCATCTAAAACCCTCCAACATTCATCAAAACCACCCTTAATATCCTGTTCCCACGTTTCTTTATTTAATCTTCCAAAACATTTTATAAAAGTTGAATCATTATTTTCATTGGCAAAAACGTGTGGTGGGTCAAAAAAGACCAATTTGAATTTTTTATCTGGAAACTTTAAATTCTTAAAATCCATTATAAAATCAGGATTAACTTCGTGATTTGGTTTGCCATTTACATAACCCTTTTTAGTTTTCCTATTATCTATGTAAATAGTATTTGGATGATTTTTATTAAACCACATCATTCTTCCACCGCAACAAGCATCTAAAATAAATTTTGTATTTTTATCCATATTATTTATTAGTTAATTTAGAGCCACAGATTTTCCAATGGGATTTCCAATTTTTCTCGTTCTCCATCATAGTAGCAGCAACTAATTTTTGAGCCCATTTATCTCGCCATAAGTTCTGCATATCTGCTTCATCTGCTAATGGAAAGAGATTATATTTTTGGGCGAAATAAGAAAATGTCTTCCATTTAAACTGCAAAACCCCAACACTATCAGTTCCGTCGCCATCAGAAGGATTTATTGCATTTTCAATTCCCCTGCTTTCGCACCAAATCAGTTGGTCTATTACTTCTGAATGCCTTTCAATAATCATCTGATTTTTATCTATCGTCATCTGATTTCCAACAAGTATTAAACTGGCTATGTAAGAGAAGAAGTCCATATTAGTTTTTATTTAATAAAACGATTAGGTTTGGTGGGTTTTTTCATTCCTATAATTCTATAATTGAGAATACTTGCTTTCCAAGGAAGTGGATCTTTCTCTTTTGTATTTTTTAAGTAAATAAGTAGTCCTTTGAAAGATTGCTTATAAGAGCTGTTTTTCATATCAGTAAAAGTGAAATACTTTTTTCCATCAAGCGTTCCTACTCCAAGTAATGAAATTCTACCGCGTAAAAACATTAGATTATTACCTAATATAACTCCATTTTGTAGTACATCTATTTCGGTAAAATCTTGCCCCTTATCTTCAATTTCTATTGTAGCGACAACTTTTTGTCCTATTCTATAATCTTTTTCTTGTTTCATAAGTTTATTTTATTTTATTTTATAACCGACAGGTGTCCTCCATTAAGCTGGATACACTTGCTATAATCCGTTTAGACAATTCTGGCAAGTTTTTTGACTTAATGTGAGGAAATCTATCGGCTATTTTTTTATGAGTGGCTTGCACGGGGGGCGGACTACCGTTATCCCATCTCCCGTTTAGTCGGGAGAGTAGGAGTTGAACCTACACCTCATTCTGTTTCGTCCCGAAGGACTAACAATTATCTTTCGCCCCCACTGTAAACCACCCATACTTTAATTGTTAATCTTCTACTATCACGAAACCCAATGCTCCTAGAAAATCTTTTAATTGACTTCTTTTTAATTCTTTTAATTCCTTGTAAGTAAAATGACAAGGCGCATCTTTATCTATTGAGATTTTCTTGGGCGGTTTAGTTTTCATCTTTTAATTTATTTAATATTTTTTCTTTAACTTTGTTTAATTCTTCACCGTTCCATTCTCCATATTCAGTAATGGCATTTTGTAGTTCTTCATTGTTCCAAAAATCATTTATACACTCCTCAATGGTATGGAGTCTTACTTCTTGGAGTTTTTGATGGATAAAATCATAATCAATTTTACTTATATCTGCTCCTAAATTAAAGAATCTATATTGTATCTCTTGAATTATTTTATCTATGTTGGTCATATATTATTTAAGGTTAGTTTTTATTCAACCAATTTTGCATATGCTCTATTTGTTTTTTAATTTCAGTAGCTAATACAATAGCTCCAGTTTTTATAGCTATGTCATACCAAAGTTCAAAACAATTTATGGCTTCTTCCATTTCATCTCTCTTTCCTTGTTCGTATGCATTTTTACAATTATTACATTTCTTCATAATTATTCTCCTTTACATTTATAATTTCTTAATTTCTTTGGCGACTTTTTAGGTTTATATCCCCATAATTCAAGCGACGCTTCAGTATATAAATCACTTAACGCCTGATTAGCTTGTTTCAATAATTTTTCTTGTTTCTTATAGTAGTTTATAGGTTTTTTGAGCATATTTTCCAATGACTTTTCCAATTAGTTTCGTTTTCTATCATTGTGGCTGCTACAAGTTTCTGCGAATAGGAATCGTTCCACCTGTTTTTCCAATCTGCCTCATCTAAACCACTAAATATCTTATACTTCTCGGCGTAATAACGAAATGTTCTGTATTGAAATTGCAAAACGTTTATTGAATCTACTCCTATCTTTCCATCGTCTTTATTTATGGCGGTTTCTTTTCCTCTTGACTCGCACCATATTAATTTTTCTATCACTTCTTGGTGGCGTTCCAAAAGAATATCTGCCTTGCTGAAAGACATTTGATTGCCGATAAGAATTAAGCTGATTAGATAGGATAAGAAAGGCATATTAAATAAGTATTTTACCGTCTTTTAGTTTTCCTTTAGATTCTAATAACTTTATAGCTTTTTCTACTTCATCATCTACATCTTCAAACTTTGCTTCGCCTTTATAAATTAGTTCTACGTCTTCGTTTTCTTTGAACTTAATCTCTTCTTTGTTATATCTAGTTCCAAAGAAATATCCTGCAAGAATTTTAATTTCACCATAAACCTGAGCATCACCAGAAACCCAAGCATTACCATAAACCCGAGCATCACCATAAACACGAGCATTACCAGAAACACGAGCATCACCAAAAACCCAAGCATCACCATAAACCCGAGCATTACCATAAACCCGAGCATCACCAAAAACCCTAGCATCACCAGAAACCCAAGCATTACCATAAACCCAAGCATCACCATAAACACGAGCATTACCAGAAACACGAGCATCACCATAAACCCAAGCATTGTTTTCTTGACTCAAGTTTTCTTCTTTTTCTATATATCCACCGAGTTCTCCTTTTTCTATATTTCCGAATGAAACAGTTGCTTGAATTTGGAATAACTTTTTACCGCAAACTTCTATTGAATTTTTTGTTAGTTTATATTTCATATTAGTTTTTAATTATTTGTATAACTTCTTCTTTGACTATAAAAGCATCTATTAAATTATCACTATATTCTTGTCCGTAAGTTGGTAATTTCTCTATCTCCTTAATCAGTTCTAATTTATCTTCTTGGCGGATATTGGCTATTTTATCTAGCCACCAATTAACTCTATCTTGTTCTGGTTTATATATTTCTATATAATTAAACTCTTTCATATACTCCTTTTCTATTTCTTGATTTGTTTTCATAGGTTTATTTAATTAAGTTTGGATTTTCAAATACATTTCCGATGACTTCAGCCCATTTTCGTGTACCAAGTAAATTCCAAGACCCAGTTCCATCATCTGATTGACAGCACGCTTCAAATGAACGTTCTTCATAGACAACTTCAGCTTTCATCTCTCCTTGAGCTAGAATATCCCCCTCATATATCTCTTTTCCGTTTTTGTCTTTTAAACCTGTATATTGCATAATCTTATCAAAAGGAAAATCTATTCCATTTTCATCCATCGCATAAAATCCATCTGCTCCTGAAAACATCAGTTCTTCATTTTCAATCATCTGTTTTCCTTTTTCATCCCACGCTCTAAATTTTATTTCTCTCATAGTTTTATTTAATGATTTTTAATGATTCGCAACAACCTTTTGGAATAGTAAATATTTGTGCAAATTCTATTACATCTCCATCTTCAATATGAAGTGAATTGGATAAATAATAATGTCTTTTAGTTTCTCTTATTAAATAACCAGTGCTATAAAAATAATCTTTTTCTTCTGATTCTTTTATGGTTTCATCTAAATCATTTTGATTCCACCAAATCTTTTTATATGACGTGCTATCAAACCATTTTATTTTTACTTTCTTATATTTATTTTCCATAGTTTTATTTATAACCGACAGGTGGCAGACGACAGGATTAAATATTATTTTCTACCAACAGCCAAAATGATATTACTATCAAGACAAATACGACTATAGCTATTATTTTTTCTACATCTTTGTTCTTTACTTCTTCCATAGGTTTGTATTTTACATCTTCCGAACTTTCTCGGAGGATTTCGTTATAGATTATTTGTTCCGTGTTCATATCTTTATGATATTACATACAATAAGTATGTCAATAGGTTAAAAGTGGATAACTATTTTTCTATCTCCGCCTTAGTTTTTCTATACCAATCCCAGTATTCCTTATGCTTCTTGGCACCTAATTCTTGGCGACGTTTCATTTCAGCTCGTAAATCTTTATAGTTTACTCTTTGAGATTCCCAAGCCTTCTTTCCGTTATTACTGAAAAATTCTTTTATCGCTTCTTTTTTTATTTGTTCTATCGTCTCTTTGTTTGTTTGTTTCATAATGTGTTTTAAAATGTTTTTCTGCCGACTTTATGTCCGTTGTTTTATATCTGCAACGGCTACAAATTATTATAGGCATCTATTAGTTCATTAATTTTATTTAGTATTCCTTTATTATCTTTTAAGGGTTTTATTTTTGGCGATTTTTCTGCTTTTACATTAAACTCCTCTGGTAAAAATGTGAGCATCGCTTCTATCTCGTCAAATCCCATAGCAGTATGCTTACTAAAGCTTGCTATCAGGTCTTTTTTGTTTAATTTCATAGATTCTTACAATTCGTTCTAATTCTTCTTTTTCTGGGCGTTGACCTTTTGTTTCTAATCTAAGTATTTCCAATGCCTTCAACCAAGCAATACCTCTTTTAATGATAATCGTGTCTTGGACAAAAGTATCTGGTGATAAATGATGTCTGGCGTGGCATTTTTGACACAATTTGATGAGATTCTGTGGCTTATACCTGAGACCAAAACTTGAGCTCTTAGGAATGAAGTGATGCATTACTTCTTGTTTAGCACCACACACTTCACACTCTAAATTAAGTGAACGATAGAAGTCTTGTAGAGCACGGTCTGCTCTTTCTATCAGTTTCACTAATTCACTTCGTCCTTTGGCTTTTTTTCTCAAGGGTTTTTTACTTCTTTTAAGTGGAGTTCGTTTCATATTACATTATTTTTCTTATATCAGCTTCTTTTTTGGCGATTCTTATAAAATCAACTATGTCTTCAATTAGATTTTCTTGTCTTTGCCAATTTTGCCATTCCTCTGTTATCTCCCATTCAGTATCTAATCCAGTTCCCTTTAATCCAGTATCTTTAAGTTCCTTTCTTTTCTTTTTGGCGATTATTTCTAATGAAAGTCTTTTATTGTTTTCATCGTGCTTTAAAATACCTAAAAATACAGCTGCGTCTATCCATTCTTCTGGAGAAATTATGTGTTTTGACTCAACTAATTCTTTTAATTTTGCCAAAATACTCTCAGTTGTTCTTTTTTCGCTATCCATTTAATTGTTTTATTACTTCGTATTCTAATTGCGACTTATCTCCGTAATCTTTACCTCTTATTTCTGGGCGTTCTTCCAATACCTTTCGCCAAATCCTATCCATACTTGAATAGTCCTGAAACATCGCTATCATACTTTCAATAGAAACTCCGTTTTGTTGGGCGAACATAAGAATCATAGGATATTTAGCCGATAATAATTGAACTAATCCTTTATCCTTACCACGTCTTTCTCGGAACTTCTCATCTGTTTCAAGTTTATTTTCTATTGTTTTGCGAAAGTTTATCATAGTTAAAATGGGAGATTAGATTCATCAACTTCTTCATTAGAAACTTCATACTTAGCCAACTTTTCTTTTAATTTGGCGTTTTCCATTTGAAGTCCTTTAATGATGATGTCTTTTTCATCTGCTGGTTTAATTGTGCGAAAGTTATAGTAAGTTTTTCCGCCAACTTCTTTTTCTTCAACTTCTATACTTACTGACATACCTACCTGCCAAGATTCATTTATCTTATCAGAGAATCCTGAATAATATTTTCCGTTATCAGCATAAATCTTTACTACCTGATAAGGACCAAATTTACCCATATAAGGCATTCCTTTGGCGTTTTTGCTATATCTATCCAACTTTTTTATAAAAATTTCCTGTACCATATTTATTTATTATTTGTTAATCCTAAGATTCGATAAAGTGCGACGGCAAGTTCGAATCCTTTTTTAAATTCCTCTACTAACTGATATTGTTTGATTACTGGCTTAACTTCTTCTGCTCCAAAGGGTACGACTATGAGTGTTTGGAACTTTTTATCTAATTTTTTATTGTGGGTGCCAGTAGAATCCCACATACCGTTTTCTTCTATTTGGACTGCATATCCAGCTGTTTGTAAGAAGTGTGAATTGTAAGCCTCTTTGGCGGATTTGAAATCTATTACTGCGAGTGTTCCATCGTTCATTTCGGCTACACAATCAGTAATTCCGCCTACCCAGAGTTTTTCTGAGTAGCAGTGGGCTTCGCTTGCTATGAATTTTTTAACGTTCTCTTCCGACCACTTAATGAACGGCTTAATCTTTTCATCATAAGGCTTTTCTGAAAACTTAAACTTCATTACATTCTTTACGTATCTTTCTAGCTCTGCGTGAAGATTCGTCCCAGAAACAGCTTTCTCCTTCTTATAAGTATCGTGTGCTCTGTATGCTTCGTCTAATAGTTTAAGATAATCCTTTGTTTCTAATTCCTTAATCTCAAATAATCTCTTTTTGGCGGTTTCTTCTACTTCTTCCTTTGGAGTGTATTTTGGATTTTTCCAACCGAACTTCTCACAAGCCTTACCAGACGCATACCAGCTTAAAGGTTTGAATAAAACGTCCATTACTGAACTTGTACCAGTAAGATTTTTTCCATCCAGTGTGTGAAGGTGTTGTTCTTCTAAAAATTCATATTTCATTTTAATCTATAAAGTTTTTAATTTTTGAATCTTCGTAATCTAATAAGAAATCTTCATAATCTTCTTGGGCGGTTTGAAATCTGTCCCAAGCAGCGTCATCTCCTATAAATTGTGGCTCTCCATTTTCTAA
>DCUP01000004.1 GCA_002327845.1 Patescibacteria group bacterium UBA2211 | reverse complement strand
GTATTCTATTTTAATTCCAGAAACACTTAAGGAAGAAAACAAAGACAAAACATCATTGAATCAGATGACTCGAGACGAGCTTATCAAAACCATTCTTTCTCTTATTGCAGACTTAAAGGCACAGGGGAAGTTGTAATGATTGTAAGTTTATTAATATATGAAGATTAAAAATATCAAAGCTAGGGAAATACTTGATTCAAGAGGTAACCCAACTATCGAAGTTGATTGCATAACTGAAGAGGGAATTTTTACCGCTTCGGTTCCTTCTGGCGCTTCGACAGGAGCAAAGGAAGCCTGTGAATTGAGAGATTACAATCACAGATATGGAGGAAAAGGAGTTTTGAAAGCAATTAAAAATGTGAACGAAATGATTGCTCCCAAATTAATAGGAATGGATTGTACTGATCAGAAAGAGATTGATGAATTAATGATTAAATTGGATGGGACACCAGGAAAATATAATTTAGGAGCCAATGGAATCGTTGGGGTCTCAATGGCAGTTTGTCGAGCAGGAGCAAAAGCTAAAAATCTTGAATTGTATGAATACATTGCTGAATTGTTTGGTAATGAAGATTTAAAAATGCCTACTCCAGCCTTTAATGTTATTAATGGCGGAGCTCATGCTGATAATAATCTTGATTTTCAAGAATTCATGATTACTACTACTGGAGAAACCTTTAGAGAATCATTACAAATGGGCTCAGAGATATATTATAAATTGAAGAAATTTATTAAAGAAAATTATCCAGAATATATTGTTAGTGTTGGAGACGAGGGTGGTTTTGCTCCACCAATAGAAACTCCAGAAGCAGCTTTAGGATTAATAGTTAAGGCGATTGATGATTCAGAATATACGGGTAAAGCAAATATAATATTAGACATTGCTTCTACTCAATTTTATAAAAAAGAAAAAGGGGTGGCCGAGGGATATTATGGATTAAGAATGGGGGTATTCTCGGTCGCAGATATGCTTAATTATTATTCAGATTTAGTAAGGTATTATCCGATTATCGGACTTGAAGATCCTTTTTCTGAAGATGATTGGAAAGGATTTGAAAAGCTTACTAGTAGATTGGGCGATAAGATTATGATTATTGGAGATGATTTATTAGTTAGTAGTCCTAATATTATTAAAGAAGCTAAAGAGAAGAAAGCTTGCAATGGAGCAATATTGAAAATTAATCAGGTAGGAACAGTTACAGAAATTTTAGAAGCAGCTAAAATCTGTAAAGAAAATAAATTCAAAACGATAGTTTCACATCGTTCCGGAGAAACTTGTGATAGCTTTATCGCTGATTTAGCAGTTGGCATTTCTTCTGATTATATTAAATCGGGAGCACCATGCCGAGGAGAAAGATTGGCAAAATATAATAGGTTGTGTAGAATAGAAGAAAAGATTAAATAATATTTTTAAAAAAATGACTAAAGTAAGAGTGTTTTCAACCCCAACCTGTCCATATTGCTTTGCCTTAAAAAGATTTTTAGAAGAAAAAGGAATAGAAGTAGAGCAAGTTGATGTTTCTTCTGATTTAGAGGCACAAAAAGAAATGATCGAAAAAACTAAACAAACAACAGTCCCAGTTACAGAAATTAATGGAGAGTATATTGTTAGTTTTGATAGAAAGAAAATTTGTGAATTATTAAAAATAGAAGATTAAAAATATATGGCAACAAAAATTGCAATCAATGGTTTTGGAAGAATTGGAAGATGTTCTCTCCGAGCCGCAATCAAGGAAAAGATAGACATTGAAATTGTCGCTATTAATGATTTAGCAGATAATAAAACATTAGCTCATTTATTTAAATACGATACTTCGTATGGAGTATTTGATGGCGAAGTTAAAATTGAAGGAAATTATATGATTGTGAATGGGAAGAAAATATTAATGTTGGCGGAAAAAGACCCAGAAAAACTTCCTTGGAAAGATTTAAAAATTGATGTTGTTTTAGAATGTACAGGAGTATTTAGAGATAAAACTGGTTTGACTAAACACGTTACTGCTGGGGCTAAGAAAGTTATAATTTCTGCTCCTGCCAAAGACGATGATATTCCTTCATATCTTTTAGGAATCAATATTAATGAATACAAGAATGAAAATATAATAGATATGGGTTCTTGTACTACTAATTGCTTAGCACCAGTTGTTAAAATTCTTGAAAATGAATTTGGAATTGTTAAAGGCTTCATGACTACAATTCACTCATATACTAATGATCAAAATCTTTTAGATTTACCACACAAAGACTTGAGAAGAGCGAGAGCAGCTGCTGAAAATATTGTCCCGACTACAACCGGAGCAGCTAAGGCAATAGGGAAGGTAATTCCAGAAGTTAAAGGAAAAATGGATGGAATCGCAGTAAGAGTTCCAACTTCAGTCGTTTCTTTAGTTGATTTAGTTTGTGAAATTAAAAAAGAAACAACCGTTGAAGAAGTAAACGCAGCTTTTAATAAATATTCAAACAAGGGAGAAATGAAAGGAATTTTTTTTACTGAAAAAGAACCATTAGTTTCTTCTGATTTTAAGGGCAATTCTTTTTCTTCGATTTTTGACCCAGAGTATACTAAAGTTAATGGTAATATGGTTAAGATTATGGCTTGGTATGACAACGAATGGGCTTATTCTTGCAGATTGGTTGAATTAGCCAATAAGATTGGTAAAAAATAGATTTAATATTTAATGAAAAATTATTGATTATTTTAGATGTTTGACAATTTTTAATCAAAGAATATAATACAAACATGAAGAAAAAAGATATTACAATTGATGATTTAGCCATTATGGTTGGCAAAGGTTTTGAATCAGTTGACAAGCGTTTTAATAGCATTGATAAACGTTTTGATGGTATTGACAAACGTTTTGATAAGGTTGATAAAAGGTTAGACAAGATAGAAAAATTAATCCTTGCTGATCATAAAGAAAGAATCGAAAAGCTGGAAATGGAAGTTAAAGAATTAAAAGCTTTATTAGTCTAAATAAAAACCGCCCGAAAGCGGTTTTTAGTTACCTTAACAAACCCGTAAGCCGAATTCTGTTTTAAACAGTCATCTATCTGGGACAAAGATTACTCTTTGCCTCGAGCGAACTACTTTTTTCCCTTGCGGGATTTGTTCTTGCTTCCAAGTAAGGATTTAGCCGTTTCACCCTTAAGATTACTCTTAAGGCTCACCCCGAGGGGTGCTTCTTTCTTTCGATTGAAGCGTCTCTGTTCGCACCTCTTTCTCGCGAATGACGGGAATTGCCCGCTACTCTTTTAGACCCGACGAATCGGGAATGGAAGTTCGGACTTTCCTCCTAATTAAAGGCGACTGTCCGATTTGTTAAGGCACCTTATTTTAAAACAATATTTGATTGTAGTCAATAGTTTACCGAATCATTGTTTTAAGCTATTATATATTCATATTATGTCTTTCAGAAAAATTTTGCATTCAAGTCAAAATACGGTTACGGGAGCAGCGGTTATTTTAACAATAGCTGTTTTATTGAGTCGAATTTTAGGTTTAGTCAGAGATAGATTATTGGCTGGATCGTTTGGCGCTTCAATTGATTTGGATATATATTTTGCTGCTTTTAGAATTCCTGACTTGGTTTATAGCGTTCTTTTTGCTGGGGGAGTAATAGTTTCTCTTTTGCCTTTGTTTGCTGAGAATTTTATTAAAGACAAAGAGAAGAGTTGGGATGTCATTAATAATATTTTAAATATATTTTTTATTTCTTATATTATTTCAGCTATTCTTTTCATTATTTATACTCCACAAATAATATCTTCAATGGTTGCCGGATTTGACGAGGCCTCAATTCAGAAAACCATTGCCTTAACGAGATTAATTTTTGCTAGTGTTTTCTTTTTCGGAGTTTCTTCTATTTTTTCAACGATTCTAAATTACTTCAACAGATTTGTTTCTTATTCTCTCGCTCCGATTGTATACAATTTAGGAATTATTTTAGGAATTATTTTTCTTTCTCCATCTCTTGGAGTCTTTGGGGTGGGATTGGGAGTAATAATCGGTTCTTTTTTTCATTTTTTAATCCAAGTTCCCTCAGCTCTCAAATGTGGATACAAATACAAATTTATTATTGATTTTAAGAGTCCAGCTCTTAGAGAGTTTTTTGGATTAATTATTCCTCGAACAATTGCTTCTTCTTCATCACAAATCAATTTCATTTTTATTACTCTTATTGCTTCGGGAATAGGTGTCGGAGCTATTTCTATCTTCAATCTTTCTAATAATTTAAGATATTTGCCAATTGGAATAATTGGGGTTTCTTTTGCAACAGCAATTTTCCCCTTACTTTCTAAGCTGTGGGCGGAGAATAGAAAAGAAGAATATTTCAAAGAATTCAGAAAAATATTCAATGAAGTATTATATATTTCCTTTCCTATCGGTGTTTTGATTTTTATCTTAAGAAATGAAATCGTTGATATTATTTTGAGGACAGGAAATTTCGGCTCAACTGCAGTCACTATTACTGCGGCTGCTCTTGGATTGTATTTTGTGAGTACAGCGGCTCAATGCTTGGTCCCTGTACTTTTAAGAGGATATTTTAGTCTTAAAGACACTGTTACGCCAACGATTATTGCAATTGTTTCGGTTGTGGCAAATATCTGTCTTTCGTTTTTCTTTGTGGGAGTGTTTGGTGGAGATAATTTTTTAGTTAATTTTATAAAAAACATTTTAGAGCTTGATGGAACAGCTAATTTTTCTGTTTTGGGTCTGGTAGTTGCTTTTAATGTCGGTTTAATTTTAGAATTTTTACTTCTTTTCTATTTCTTTTATAAAACAATCGGAGATTTTGGAATTAAAAAAATAGGAATTACTTTTTTAAAGATATTATTTGCTTCAACTGTTATGGGAATTACAGCTTGGTATTCATTACCATATTTAAAAACAACTTTTGGAAGTTCTTTTGTCGGAGTATCAATTGAATTTACTATTGTTTGTTTAGTCTCCTTTATCGTGTATTGTGTATTAACGATGATGTTAAAAATGTCTGAGATTGGAAGAGTTAAAAAGATAATATTGAGAAATGAAAATTAGAAATTTTGTCATTATTAGTCATATTGACCACGGTAAGTCAACTTTAGCTGATCGGCTTTTGGAAATAACGGGAACGGTTGAAAAAGGTAAAATGAGACCGCAGTATTTAGATGCCATGGATTTAGAGAGGGAAAAGGGCATTACAATTAAAATGACCCCAGTTAAGATGATGTATAAAGATAGGAGTGGGGAAGAGGTAATGCTTAATTTAATTGATACTCCTGGACATATTGATTTTAATTATGAAGTTAGTAGGAGTTTAGCTGCAGTTGAAGGAGCGATTCTTTTAGTTGATGCAACCAAAGGAATACAAGCCCAAACAATCACTAATTTGGAATTAGCTAAAAAAGAAGGATTAACTATTATTGCAGCGGTAAATAAAATTGATTCTCCTCAGGCGAGAACCGAAGAGGTTAAAAAAGAAATTGCTGAATTTTTGGAGGTTTCGGAAGATGAAATATTATCTATTTCGGCGAAGACCGGAGAAAATGTTGAAGAATTGCTTCAAACAGTAATAGAAAAAGTAGAGGGACCAGAAGTTCACGAAGAAAAACCATTTCGTGCTTTAATTTTTGATTCTCAGTACGATACTTTCTTAGGAGTTGTTTCATATATTCGTGTTATTGACGGAAAAGTTAAAGCTAATGACAAAATATTTCTTTTAAATACTAGAGCAGAGGGAGTATCTAAAGAAATGGGAGTTTTCAAGCCAGATATGACCCCAATTAAAGAATTAAAATCAGGAGAAATTGGTTTTATCGCTACCGGCATCAAAGATCCAGAAAAAATCAGAATCGGTGATACGGTTACTTTAATTCAGGACAAAGAACTAAAATTAGAACCATTGCCTGGATATAAGGATCCGGAACCGAAGATTTTCGTTTCTATGTATCCACAAGAGCAGGATGATTTTGAAACATTAAAATTAGCTTTATCTAAATTAAAATTAAACGATTCAGCATTATTTTATCAACATCAGAATTTTCAAGCTTTTGGTAGAGGTTTCCTTTGTGGTTTTTTAGGAACTTTGCACACAGAAATAACAATCGAGAGATTGAAAAGAGAGTTTAATTTAGAATTAGTTATCGGTGCCCCTCAAGTTTGTTACAAGGCGATTGATGGAAAGGGTAATGAGGTAATGATATATAATCCAAATAATTGGTCAGATAATTTTAAAGAACATTATGAACCTTGGACCGAAGTAACTTTAATTATCGGAGCGTCATATTTAGGAAGAGTATTTGAGTTGTTGGGTGGATTAGACGGAAAACACGTTGATTCTCGTCCTTTTGGAAAAGATAGATATTTATTGGTATATGAACTACCTTTGCGAGAAATTATCGGAGTTTTTTACGAAAACCTTTTAAATGTTACTCAGGGCTATGCTTCAATGACATACAAAGAAACCGGATATAGATTGGCCGATTTAGTAAAATTAGAGATTTTAATTGCTGGACAAGAAGAAGAGATATTCTCAAGAATTTTACCTAAGACTAAAGTTCACGCAGAAGCCAAAAGAATTGTTGAAAAATTAAAAGAAGTTTTACCAGTGCAAATGTTTGCCGTAGCAATACAAGGAGCGGTGGGGGGCAAGATTGTTGCTCGTGAAACAATTAGTGCTCGCCGAAAAGACGTTCTTGCTCCTTTATATGGAGGGGACTATACTAGAAAGAGAAAGCTTTTAGAAAAACAAAAAAAAGGAAAAAAAGGAATGAAAGAAAGAGGGAAGTTGAAGATTCCCTCAGAAGTATTCTTAAAGGTTTTTGGTTCTTAATTATCTGGAGAATAGTGCTGGTCCGACTAATGAAACTATCATTGAGATAGTAATTAGCGAAACAAGGACAATCCAAATAATTCGGAATTTTTTAGAATTTTTATTTATCATATGTTCATATGTTAGCAAAAAAACAAAAAAAAGTGAAGTGGGGAATTCATTTTAACAAAAGAAAGATTTTAATTGTTTTTTGGTCTATCTTCGGCTTTTGGTTTGTATTCTTTTTGTTTTATTCAAACATTAAGATGTTCCAGAAGAGAACAGATTTAGATAAAAACTTAGTAACCCTTGATTCAACGGTTGAATCTTTGACAAAAGAGAAGGATTCTCTTAATTTTAGTTTAGGAGAAACTAATAGTAGTGAATATATTGAAAAAGTAGCAAGAGAGGATTTGGGAATGCAAAAGCCAGGAGAACAGGTGGTGATAATCAAGAAAGAAAGTAGTGTAGTAAAAAGCGATAGCGACAATAAAGCATTGCAAATTATTTCAGGACTTGTAAACTGGATTAAAAGTTTATTTAAGCCAGAGTAGCTTAACGGTAAAGCAATTCTTTCGTAAAGAAGAGACTGCGAGTTCAATTCTCGCCTCTGGCTCATTGTTTTATTTTTTTATTTAATATA
>DCUP01000006.1 GCA_002327845.1 Patescibacteria group bacterium UBA2211 | reverse complement strand
ACCTTACCATTATCTCAATCATGTTTAATTGTAGATGATACAATTAATACAGTCGACACAGCTTCAACTACAAATATAATCACCACAAAAATTTGTACAACCACGGATTATTCTTCCACTTGGTCAGCTTGCCAACCAGACAATACTCAAACTAAATCTCTTTTGTCTACTGATTGTTCAGGACCAACAACTATATCCCAGTGGTGTGAATATAGTTATTGTGATGCTACTAATTATTTATTAAATAATCAAAATGCAACTACCTGTAGAGATAGTGAAGGAACATGGAATGCAACTACCTGTGTTTGTACTTGTCCCGCCAATCATTATCTTAATGGGGCAGCTTGTGAATATACAAATATTGTTTGTACTGGTTTTGAATTTTCTGGTTGGGGTCCATGTATCGATGGAATTCAAAAGCAAACTATTACAAAAAAAATACCCGATAATTGTTCTGGTGGATTTCCACCAGAGCCTCTTGAAAAGCAATGTATAGTTCTTCCTACTTGCACCAAAGATGAATGGACTTGTGGAGAATGGAGTGATTGTTTAAGCGGAACCCAAAAAAGAACTTGTTCTCTTTCTTATGATTGTGATTATATTATTACTGAAAATCCTTACAAGACAGAACAAGCTTGTACCCCTCAAACATTTAATCACGTTTATTGTAATTATACTTATACTCCTTGGGGGGACTGTATTAAAGGAATGCAGTATAGAGAAATAGAAAGTCGTTCACCTGATGGATGTGAAAATGTAGAAACAGAGTCTTTGTCAAAAATGTGTGATTCATCTTCTTCTTGCCAGTTTACCTATAGTGATTGGGGAAGTTGTATTAACGGAAAAACAACGAGAACAGTTATCTCAAAATATCCAAGCACTTGTACTGATAGTCCCATTCTTGAAGATACATGTACAAGTACTCAAGTTCCTCAAGAATGTATCAATATTGGATGGACTAATTTGAGTGATTGTGAATTATATATGTATAAAGAAAAAGTATTATCAGATTGTAATTACAAGAATTTAACTACTTTTGATAGTTGTCGAGAATATATACTTACGTATGGTAAACCATCTAAATGTAATGAGATAAGCGAATTGGCTTGTGATAATTTAATTAATGATTTTGTTCTTTCTGGTTTTAAAGACACGATTTCGGCGGTCTCTAAAGAGCAACTTTCTGGTGTTGTTGGTAGTACCGGTATAATTGATGCACAACAAGGAACGATAACTGTTCAAATTCAGCCTACTATTTCAGGAGATCCTGTTCAAAGTAGAGAGATTAAGGTAGAAGCGATGCCATTGGCAACTAGTAATTTAGATCAGATTTCAGTAAGCTTAATATCAACAAGTAGCACTCTTTCTCAAAATAGCTTATCTCCAGTTGGTATTACTTTTGATACTGATGGAGATGGTTTGCCTGATGATATAGAAAAACGTATAGGAACAGATCCTAATAAAAAAGATACCGATAGTGATGGGATTAATGATAATGAAGAACTAAAGAACGGAACAAGTCCATTAGATCCGCTAGCAACTTCAACTGCGATAGTTTTATCTGGATTTGATAAGGCGGTGGTAGCAGGAAAAACACTAGAACAACCTAAGCTTTCTAATTCAACTATTAGTGAAACATTAACTGTTAGTTCGGTTGAATCAACTTCACCGGCCGGAAAAAATAATTTAAAACTTCAAGGAAAAGCTGAGCCTAACAAAATAGTTACTTTATTTATTTATAGTGCTATGCCGATTGTGGTAACAGTTCAATCTGATTCAAATGGAAATTGGGTTTATGAATTAGATAAAACTCTAGTTGATGGAACTCACGAAGCATATGTAGCAATTAATGATGACGAAGGAAAGATTATAGAAACTAGTCTACCAACGCCGTTTTTCATAGCTCAAGCACAAGCCGTTACAGTTGATAATTTTATTTCAACTGGTGATGCCAGTCAGGTCTTTGATAAAACTAGCGGAATGATAATATTATATGTATTGGGGGGACTGATAGTAATATTTATTTTTATCGCCGGGATATTAATTATTAGACAGAAGTATTCTGAATAACATGAATTTTAAATTTTTAAGAGACAACAAACAGATTGTATATTCCATAGCTTTAATGATTTTAATTCCAGGAGTGGTAATTTTAAACACTTGGATGTTTTCAACATCTTTTAGAAAAACAATAGATCAGAGTCTACAAGATAAAGCTGTTGGTATTGGAGAATCAGTTAATGCTGGACTTTCTAATAAGCTTAGCTCTCCAGAAGAGATGCAATTTTTTATTAACAATTGGAAGGGATATAATAGTGATACAAAATCTTTAGATGTTTTTTATCGCGATAACGATACTTTCAAAATGGTTGCGACAATGAATAATGATGAAAAATTAGGTGAAGAAGATAATTCTCTGGTTTATACTATTGCTTGGAATAATAATTGGCCAAGCGCACAAAAAATATATGAATCAGATGGAGTCAGTAATTATCGTTATTGGTTGGTTGTTATGCCTCTGAAAGATTTGAATGGGCAAAAACAAGCCCTACTATCAATGAAACTTTCAGCAGATGTTATAGAAAAAATTATGGTTGTTGTCTTGGGTAATTCATATTGGATATTATTAATAACCATCGTTTTCATTGTTTTACTTTTGTTGGTAAATTCTCGTCTTTTTGAATATTCTATTTTGTATAATAAAATTAAGGAGGTTGACGAGATGAAAGATAATTTTATTTCAATGGCATCTCATGAATTAAGGACTCCAGTTACAGTTATTCGTGGTTATGCAACTATGATGCTTGAGGAAGCTAAAAAATTAGGTGTTAATGATGAAGCCAAGGAATATTTATCAATCATTGACGTTTCTTCAGAAAGATTAAACGGTTTAATTGAAGACCTGTTAAATGTTTCAAGAATTGAACAAGGAAGATTGAAGATGGATATTAAGGATATAGAAGTATGGCCGTTAATTGAAGAAACAATAAAAGAAATGAAAATACAAGCAGATACAAAAGGGTTGGCTTTGTCTTGTGTTTTGGACCCCAATACTAAATCTTTAATTAAGGCGGATAAGGATCGCTTAAAGCAGGTTTTAATAAATATAATTGGTAATTCTATTAAATATACTCCTTCAGGAAGCGTTGAAGTAAAAGCTTTAAATAGAGATAATAATTTAGTATTAATAATTAAAGATACTGGCATTGGAATGACCTCTAAAGAGAGAGAACATTTATTTGAAAAGTTTTATCGAGTTAAAAGTAAGAAGACAGAAGATATTATTGGAACTGGATTAGGTCTTTGGATAACTAAACAAATTATTGAATTAATGAAAGGATCAATTACGATTGACTCAATGGAAAATGTAGGGACACAAGTTACATTAGAATTTCCTTTAATAAAATAATAATAAAATATATGTTAAAAGATTTTATCGCTTTTCTAAAAGAGTATAATATTGCTTCTTTGGCAATGGCCTTTATTATGGGTGCGGCTAGTACTAGTTTAGTTAATTCATTGGTTAAGGATATTATTATGCCAATATTTTCTCCTTTAGTTTCATCGGGAGATTGGCAGAATGCAGCATTAATATTGGGGCCGATAAGTATAAAATACGGTTCTTTTTTGGGAGAACTTCTAAATTTTGTAGTTTTAGGATTAGTGGTTTTTATTATTGCTAAGAAGATATTAAAGATGGATGCTCCTAAGTAAATAATATCTTGATATTTAATCGTTTACCTTGTAAAATATATACAATATGAATAATTTAAGAAATATAGATGTTGGGGGAAAAAGAGTTTTAGTTAGGGTAGATTTTAATGCCCCTTTAACTAAAGAAGGAGAGGTAAGCGATAATTTTAGGATTAAAAAGGCTATTCCAACATTAGAATATTTAAGAAATAAGGGAGCAAAAGTTATAATTATTACTCATTTGGGACAGCCTGAAGGAAAAGACTTGAAATATTCAATCAGACCGATTGCAAGAAGGTTATGGGAGTTGATGAGTGGGAGAGTCAAATTCATTAATGACACAATAGGAAAAGCAGTAGAAAAAGAGATTTCTCAGATGAAAGATGGAGATATTGTGGTTTTAGAAAATTTAAGATTTTATAAAGGAGAAGAAGAAAATAGTGAAGAATTTTCACGTCAACTTGCCCGATTAGGTGATGTTTTTGTTCAGGATGGATTCGGAGTTTGTCATCGTTCACACTCTTCAATGATAGGTGTAACAAAATTTCTTCCTTCTTATCCTGGATTATTACTGGAAGAAGAAATTAGAATTTTATCCAATGCTTTAGTTTCTCCAGATAGACCATTAGTTTCAATTATTGGAGGAGCAAAAGTTTCAACTAAAACTAGGGTGATAGAAAGATTATTAGATAAGTCAGATTATTTATTGTTGGGAGGAAAAATTGCTAATTCTTTATTAGTCGCTAAGGGTCAATGCATTAAAGATTTATTGAGTAGTGATGAAGAAAACTTAATGGAAGTTGTTAAAGGGATAGACCTGACAAGCCCCAAGCTTCATTTGCCAATTGATGGAATAATGGCTTTAAGTAATTTTGAAGAAGAATATTCAAGAATAGGAGCAGTGGGAACAGTAAGGAGAGAAGAGGGGATATTTGATGTTGGACCAGAAACGATAGAAAAATACAGAGCTATATTGGGTGAGGCTAAAACAGTAATCTGGAATGGACCTTTGGGCCTGTTTGAAAAAAAACCTTTTAATAAGGGAACAGTGGATATTGCTAAAATGATAGGAGCAATTAATAGTCAGGTTTTTTCAATTGTTGGAGGAGGAGAGACTGTGGAAGCAATACAACAATTAGGGATAGAGAATCAATTTGATCATGTTTCAACTGGTGGCGGGGCAATGCTTGATTTTATGGCTGGGAAAGATTTACCAGGAATAATGGCTTTAGAAGAAAATAGTAATAAAAAGAAAGATGTTGAAAATTAAAAATATTGATAAGGCAGCCGACAGAATAAGGGAAGCAGTTTTAAACAATGAACAAATAGTTATATACGGAGATTCTGATTTAGACGGAATATCTTCAATGGTTATAGTCAAAGAATCGATAGATAATTTGATTTCTTTGCTTTCCAAAGATAAAAAGGAATCATTTCCAACTATTTTTGCTTTTTCTCCAGAAAGAAAAAATGAAGGATATGGATTAAATGACAAAGCTTTAGATTTTATTAAATCAAAAGTTAGTAAGGGCTTAATTGTTACTCTTGATTGTGGGATAACTAATTTTAAAGAAATTGAAGACGCTAAGAATAGTGGATTTTCTGTTGTTGTAATAGATCATCATAAGGCGATTGGAGGAATACCCGAGGCAGCAGAGATTGTTGTTGATCCAAAACAGCCAGACGATGATTATCCCTTTAAAGAATATGCTAATGTTGGCATTACCTTTAAGTTATCAGAAGAACTATTGGGTAAAAATTTATCGCCCATGCTAAGAGATAGTTTTTTAGAACTGACAGCGTTAGCAACTATTTCTGATATGATGCCTGAGATAGGAGAAAATGAAGAGTGGATTAAAGAGGGATTGGAAAAAATAGAATATAGTCAGAGACCAGCGATTAGGGCAATATTTTCAATTCTTAATCCAATGGATTTTGGATCAAAAAGAGACATGGTTTTAAAAATTAATAGCGCCTTAAATTCTGCGTCAATTGAAAATCATATTCCTAAGCCATATTTATTTTTAATTGAGTCTGATTTTGATAAAGCCAAACAAATTGCCCAAGAATTATTTTTAGAAAGTCACGAAAAGCAAAGAGAGATAGCGGTAATAACCAACGATTTAATAGAAAAGATTTCAATGAGCAATAACTCCAGTATTATTTTTGAAGGTTCTCATTTATGGGAGCCAGAATATTTAGGAGCAGCTGCTTCTCGTCTATGTAATTATTTTGAAAAACCAGTTTTTCTTTATAAGAAAGGAGAAGAATTAAGTAGAGGAACAGTAAGAGTTCCCAAAGGAATGGATGCAGTTCAAGCAATGGAAAGTTGTAAGGAATTATTAGTAACTTTTGGAGGACATCCTCCTGCAGCCGGATTCACAGTAAATAATGGTAATATTTTTAAATTTGAAGAATGTCTTAAAAAATATTTTAATTAATAAAATATGAAAAAAATAATATTAACTCAATTTTTAGTTTTATTGGCAGGAACATTATTTGCATGGTTTAACTTTATTAATGAATATATTTATTGGGCAAAGAACTCATTTTGTTCGGTTGGGTGTGGTATTGGTAATCCATTTTTCTCTCCGTGCTTTGGTGGGGCAATCTTTTTCACTATTGCCCTTATTCTACATTCAATAATAATGAAGAAGGACAAGTAATAGAACTATAGGGAGGCATCTTGCCTCCTTTTTATTTGGATGTTATGATATAGTTTACCAAGTTTTAAAACCATGGATTTTAAGCTGAAAGGGGAAATGAAGCCAAAGGGAGACCAGCCTCAAGCTATTGAAAAATTAGTTCAAGGCTTAAAACAGGGAATGGGAAAGCAAACATTGCTTGGAGTTACTGGTTCTGGTAAGACTTTTACCATAGCGAACGTAATAGATAAGGTGCAGAAGCCAACACTGGTGATTTCGCATAATAAAACTTTAGCCGCTCAACTATGTAATGAGTTTAGAGAATTCTTTCCCGACAATGCGGTTGAATATTTTGTATCCTATTATGACTACTATCAGCCAGAAACATATATGGTTCATACTGATACGTATATAGAAAAAGAAGCTCAAATTAATGAAGAAATAGATAGATTAAGACATGCTTGCACTCAAGCATTAATGACCAGAAAGGACGTGATTATCGTTTGTTCAGTTTCTTGTATTTATGGATTAGGTTCTCCTGATGAATACAAGAAAGTGATGCACATTTTTAAAAAAGGAGAAAAGATTAGTCGCAAGGAAGTAGTTAGGAAATTAATTGATTTACAATTTGAAAGAACCAATGAAGATTTATTTTTGGGAAAGTTTAGATTAAGAGGTCAGGTTTTAGAAATAATGCCAGTGAGTCAGAAAGTAATATACCGAATGAGTATTTCCGATAAAATTGATTCAATAGAATTAATCGATCCTATTAGAAGAAATATTTTGGAAGAAGTTGACGATGTTTCTTTATTTGCTGCTAAACACTATGTTTTAAATGATGAAACAAAAAAAGAAGCATTAAAAGAAATAAGAGAAGAATTAGAAGAAAGATTAAAGTTTTTTGAACGTGAAGGAAAATTATTAGAACACGAAAGATTGAAAAGAAGAGTCAACTATGATTTAGAGATGATTGAGAATATTGGTTATTGCCAAGGAATAGAAAACTATTCAAGACATTTCGATGGAAGAAAAGTGGGACAGCCTCCTTTTACCTTGATAGATTATTTTAAGGCTGCTGATCCAGAATTTTTGACTGTTATTGATGAATCGCATGTTACTATTCCTCAAATCGGGGGAATGTATTTTGGCGACAAATCAAGAAAGAAATCTTTAATTGATTACGGTTTTCGCTTAGAGAGCGCATACGATAATCGACCATTGCAGTATTCTGAATTCGAAGCACTAACCAAAAGAAAGATATATGTTTCAGCGACACCAAAAGAAGAAGAACTGGGCCAAAGCGAACAAATAGTTGAACAGATAGTCAGACCGACTGGATTAATTGATCCAGAAGTGATTATTAGGCCGATTACAGTCAAGGAAGGTGATTCCCAAATTGATGACTTAATTAAAAGAATAGAAGATCAGGTTTCTATAAAAGAAAGAACTCTGGTTACTACCTTAACTAAAAGAATGGCCGAAGATTTAACGGATTATTTAGAGAAGAAGAAAATAAAAGTTAAATATCTACATAGCGATATTAAAACCTTAGAGAGAATTGATACGATTACCGAGCTAAGAAGAGGAAGTATTGATGTTATTGTCGGAGTTAATTTATTAAGAGAAGGATTAGATATTCCCGAAGTTTCTTTGGTGGCAGTTCTTGATGCTGACAAAGAAGGATTTTTAAGAAATGAAACTAGCTTGATTCAAACTATTGGTCGTGCAGCCAGAAATGTTAATGGTC
Source organism: Patescibacteria group bacterium UBA2211 (assembly GCA_002327845.1). Classification (GTDB taxonomy): domain Bacteria; phylum Patescibacteriota; class Minisyncoccia; order Minisyncoccales; family Minisyncoccaceae; genus UBA2211. The sequence goes on along the minus strand of DCUP01000006.1, from coordinate 137,895 downwards.
GGGTTGTTTTGTATGCTGACAATATTACCAAATCAATAGAGAGGGCAGTCAGTGAAACTGCAAGAAGAAGAGAGATTCAATTAGAGTATAATAAGGAACACGGAGTTACTCCGAAAACTATTGAAAAGAGCATTAAGAATATTTTAGAGCAATTTGGGCTGACTTCTAAACAATTAAAGTCAAAGAAGCGTAACGAAAAGATTCTAGAAATTGATTTAAAGGGAGATAATAGGCCGATTAAAGAAATATTAAAAGATAAGAAGCTTAAAATGAAAGAAGCAGCTGATAAATTAGAGTTTGAATTAGCAATGATTTTAAGAGATGAAATTAATCAATTGGAAAAAGAAATAAAGAAGAAATAATATGCAGGATAAAATAATAATCAAAGGAGCCAGAGAACATAATTTAAAAAATGTTTCTTTAGAATTGCCGAGAAATAAAATGGTTGTGTTTACTGGATTATCCGGCTCGGGAAAATCAAGTTTGGCTTTTGATACAATTTTTGCCGAAGGACAGAGAAGATATATTGAATCACTATCTTCATATGCCAGGCAGTTTTTAGGAGGAATGCAAAAACCTGATGTTGATGAAATAGAAGGATTGTCTCCGGCTATTTCAATTAGCCAAAAAGCTCATAGCAGTAATCCGCGTTCTACCGTTTCGACCATTACAGAGATATATGATTATTTAAGGGTTTTATACGCCAGAATCGGAAAACCTCATTGTCCTGATTGCGGGATTAGTATTGAAAAAATGACGGCTGATGAAATATTTAAAAAAACAGAAGAGTCGCTTAAAGAAGAGGGATCGTTGTTTATTTTATCTCCGGTAGTAAGAGGAAGAAAGGGAGAATATTTTCAAATGCTTCAGGATACTTACGAGGCCGGTTTTTCTGAGGTGAGAATTGATGGAAAGATGAGAAGTTTGAAAGAAAGAATACCCTTGGAAAAAGCAAAGATCCATACTATTGAAATAGTAATTGATAAAATATATTTTTCAAAGATTGATGATGATTTTGAATTTAGATTAAACGAAGCGATTGAAACAGCTATAGACATGTCTGATGGTCTTTGTACAATTATTTTTCCCAACAAAGAAGAGAAGATATTTAGTACACAATATTCTTGTCCTAAATGTGGATTCAGTTTTCCAGAAATAGAGCCGAGATTATTTAGTTTTAATAGTCCATATGGCGCCTGTTCTGAATGTAATGGATTAGGAGTCGAAAATCCTTTTTCAGCCAATCCTTGTCCGGTTTGCAAAGGTAAGCGATTAAATAAGAATGCTCTATCAGTTAAAGTTAATAATAAGAATATTTGGGAGGCAACCAATATGACCGTTGAGAAGGCCTTGGAATTCTTTTCTAAAACTGGAGAAGAGATAAGTAAAAAAGACAAAGAAATCGCTGAGGTTATTTTTAATGAAATAAAGAACAGGCTTCAGTTTATGATTGATGTTGGCTTGCACTATATCACTCTAAATAGAATGTCCGGAACCTTATCGGGCGGAGAATCGCAAAGAATCCGCTTAGCTTCACAAGTCGGAACTAAATTAGTCGGAGCATTGTATGTTTTAGATGAACCAACTATCGGATTACATCAGAGAGATAATGAAATGTTGGTTAAAACATTAAGAAATTTATGTGATATCGGAAACAGTATTATTGTTGTCGAGCACGATGAAGATACGATTATGACTAGTGACTGGGTTGTTGATTTTGGTCCTCGAGCTGGACAGCATGGAGGAGAAATAATGTTCTCCGGTCCTTTGAATAATTTATTGTTGAAAGGAAAAGAAGCTTCAAGTTGTAAACAATATGGAAGTGCTCAAAAATCTTTGACAGGAAAGTATTTAAGGGGAGAAGAAAAGATCGAAACACCTAAAGAAAAGAGAGGGATTCATAGTGCTATGCCGAAATTAAAAATTATCGGTGCCGTAGAAAATAATTTAAAAAATATTAACGTTGATATTCCTTTGGGTAGATTAGTTTGTTTGACTGGTGTTTCTGGTTCGGGAAAATCGACTTTAATGAACAATATTATATATAAATACGTAACCGGAAAGCTTAATCGTTTTAAAAGGGATATTAAAGTAAAGGAAATTAAAAATATAGAATATTTAAATAGGGTGGTCAGAGTGGATCAATCTTTGATTGGCCGTTCTTCGCGTTCTAATCCAGCTACCTACACCAAGGTTTATGACGAGATAAGAGAATTATTTGCCGTAACTCCTGAAGCAAGAATGAAAGGATATAAGCCAGGAAGGTTTAGTTTCAATAAGCCGGGAGGAAGATGTGAGAATTGTGAAGGAAAGGGGGTTCTAGAAATAGAGATGCATTTCTTGCCTAATGTTGAAGTGGTTTGCGATGTTTGTAAGGGGCGCAGATTTAATAAAGAAACTTTAGATATTCACTATAAGGAAAAGAATATTTCAGATGTTTTAAATATGACCATTGAAGAAGCGGTAGAATTTTTCAAGGATATTCCTTTTATTCACGATAAGCTTAAAGTTTTGAATGAGGTTGGCTTGGGATATTTAACTTTGGGCCAGCCAGCAACAACTTTATCGGGTGGAGAATCACAAAGAATAAAATTAAGTAGGGAATTATCAAAACAAGGAACAGCTAAAACATTATATTTATTAGATGAGCCGACAACTGGACTTCATTATGACGATATTAAAAAGTTAATGATTCTTTTACAGAAATTGGTTTCTCAAGGAAACACAGTAATGGTAATTGAGCACAACTTAGATTTTATCAAGTGTGCTGATTGGATTATTGATTTGGGTCCTGAGGGTGGAGATGAAGGAGGAAAAGTAGTGGGAGAAGGAACTCCCGAAGAACTATCTAAGATGTCGACCTGGACCGGTAAATATTTAAAGAGGGTTTTTAAAAATGTCTAATTGGCAAAACAAAATTAAAAAAATACCAGAGACTCCAGGAATATATCTTTTTTACAAAGGAAAAGAGCTTGTTTACATTGGCAAAGCTACTTCTTTAAGGAGTAGAGTTAAAAGTTATTTAAATCCTAAAACTTTACGTCCAATAGAAGTCTTAATGAAAAATGTGAGCGATGTTAAATGGAAAACAACAGATTCAGTTTTAGAAGCTGTTATTCTCGAGGCTAATTATATTAAAGAATTTAAGCCGAAATACAATGTTAAAGAAAAGGATGATAAGAGTTGGAACTTTTTTGCTATAACCAAAGAGGAGTTTCCCAAACTGATTGCCGTCAGAGAACATAATTTAAAAAAAGAAAATTACTTATATACTTTTGGTCCTTACGCCGAAATGAAAACTATGCAGATTTTAAAACTTCTTCACTCTTTATTTAAAATATCAAGATGTAATCCAAATCAAAAGAAGCCTTGTTTTGATTATCATTTGAACAATTGTTTAGGAGTTTGTACAAAAGAAATATCTGCTTCTGAGTACAAAGAAAAAGTCATTAAACCCTTAGTTATATTTTTAAGGGGAAAGAAAAAAAGACTAATAACTTCTCTTCAAAATAAAATGAAAGAAGCTTCAAAGAGAGAAGACTTTGAAGAAGCCAAAAGATTAAGGAATCAGATATTTTCATTAAACAAAATAAGGGACTTTGCTTTGCTTGATAAAAGTTTCTTGATTAATGAAAAGAAAAAAGAAAAGTCTTTAAGAATTGAAGGCTACGATATTTCTAATTTAGGGAACGAAGCAATGGTTGGAAGTATGGTGGTTTTTAACGAGACTGGACCATTAAAAAGTGAATATAAAAAATTTAAAATAAAAAGCGTTTTTGGGCAAAGTGATGTAGATTGTTTAAGAGAAATCTTAGAAAGAAGATTAAAACATTCTGAGTGGTCAATGCCAGAGTTGATTTTAGTTGATGGGGGAAAACCTCAAGTCAATACAATTAATAATGTCTTAAAAAAGAATAATTTAAATATCGATGTGGTTGGTATTGCTAAGGGGCCGGAAAGAAAAAAGAATGAATTCTTTTTTGATAAAAACAATAGTTTTGTTACAAACAACGAAAATCTTTTAATCAGAGTTAGAGATGAGGCTCATAGGTTTGCTATTAATTATCAGAGAGAACTAAAAAGGCGTAACTTGACTTCTTAATTGTCTTTGATAATGTATGATTACCACAAATAATGTGGCAGTACATTGGTGATTATATGTTCATTTTAAGTGAGAATTGCGTATTGTTGTATCAGTTGGGATTTATTCCTGATGCAAATCCAGCCTTATCAATAAGGGTCCGAGAAGAAATTTTGGATTCTTTCAAAATTGATCAGACTGTGGTTGATGAAAAAGTAAAGCAATTTGGATTCCAAAGCTTTTCTGGTTTTGACGGTGATTTTGGTTTCGACAACGCTTTCCGAAGAAAAAAAGAGCAAGGGGGCTTCGTTGAATACGTTGTTCCGATTCCCAAAATTTCGACTATTAATGGTCCGCCATGGAAGTCGATTCATGCAGCTGTTCAATCAATAGCATTATTTACTGAGCTTGCTCGTTGTGTTTACAGAGTTAATCAGCCGACTCGTATGGAAAAGAAACAACTTCTTGCTCTATATGTTGTTGCTAATCATGAGCGTGGAAAATATGCGGTGGCCGGAGATTATTCTTCTACTCTCTGTGATTGGCTTGAGAACATAGCTTCGAAGAGCGACATAGATAATATTGCTAAAGCGATGGAGCAGACCTATTCCTATATTTGGGATAGGCCTGGATACGGAATCTTTTCGGCTCAACTTCAAGATGAATGTTGCTTAATTTTGCAATGCCCCTCACATTGCGTCGTTTATTCGAGATCATCAAGATTAAAATATGGAGGAGTAGAATTCGATTCAAGTGAGGTGTGTCACGGAGCCGAAGTCTTGGTCCTTCTTTCTGGTCTATCTGTTCTTTGCGAAGAAGCAGGAAGAGAGATATATGGTTCCTCATTTTGAGGAGCCCTTTTTATTAAAGATTGAAAATTATCGTTAATGGTAATATGATTAGGGAAAAGATATGAAAAAACAAATTAGAGAAATAGAACTTTTAGCTCCAGCCAAGAACTTAAATGTCGGAATAGCTGCTATTAATGCCGGAGCCGATGCTGTATATATTGGAGCTCCTAAATTCGGAGCGAGACTGGCTGCTTCTAATTCTTTAGAGGAAATAAGAAAATTAATAGAGTATGCTCATCAATTTAGGGTTAAGGTTTATATTACTTTAAATACTATTTTATTTAATAGTGAACTAAAAGAAGTTAAAGATTTAATTTGGAGTCTTTATAATTTAAAGGCAGATGGGATAATAATTCAAGATATGGGAATATTAGAAATGGATTTGCCACCAATTCCTTTGATTGCAAGCACACAAACAGATAATTATTCTTTAGAAAGAATAAAGTTTTTAGAAGGTATTGGATTTAAAAGAGTAATTTTAGCTAGAGAACTTTCTTTAGAGCAAATTAAAGAAATAAAAAAGAACACTAATTTAGAACTAGAATCATTCGTTCATGGGGCTCTTTGCGTCAGCTTTTCTGGTCGTTGTTATTTAAGTTCATATTTAAGTGGAAGAAGTGCAAATCGAGGTGAATGTATCCAGGCTTGTCGCTTACCATATACGCTGATTGATGGAGATAATAATATTATCGTTAAAAATAGACCCCTTCTTTGTTTGAAAGATTTCAATCTTTCTAATAACCTCGAAGAGCTTGTAGATGCGGGAATTACTTCTTTTAAGATAGAAGGAAGATTAAAAGATGAGGACTATGTTTCTAATGTTGTGGCTTATTACAATAAAAGATTGAATGAGGTAATTTCAAAAAAAGAAGGATTTGAAAGGTCTTCTTTGGGGGTTATTTCTTTAGATTTTGAACCGGATTTAGAAAAAACATTCAATCGAACATATACAACATACTTTTTAAAAGGAAGACAAAAAGACATTCTTTCTCCTTCTTCTAAATCGGTTGGTAAATTATTGGGAAAAGTAAAAGATGTTTTTGATGATTATTTTGTTCTAGATAAAAACATTGAAGTAACTAATGGAGATGGACTTTGTTTCTTTGACAAATCAGGTAATCTTATAGGAAGCAACGTAAACACCGTTTTAAAAGATAAGATATATTTAAACGATATGTCTGGAATTATTAAGGGAATCGATATTTATCGTAATACCGATACAAAGTTTTTAAAAAACATAAAAACAGAAAGAAAAATACCACTATCTTTTTTCTTCGAAGAAAACAATAAAGGATTTTCTTTAATTATTAAAGATGATGACAATAATCAAGGAGTTAGTGAGATTGAGATAGAAAAAAAAGAAGCAGAGAAAAAAGAAAATGCTATAAATAATATAATTAATCAATTAGGAAAATTAGGAGAAACAATTTATACAACTAAAGAAATTAATATTAAATGGAAAAAACCATATTTTATTCCGGTGTCACAAATTAATGAAATGAGGAGGGAAGCAATAACAAAAATTACTTTAGAAAGAAAAAAGAATTACAAAATAGAAGAATTTAAAATTAAAGATAATAATATTCCATTTATAACAAAAGATTTATCTTATGAATGGAATGTTTCTAATAAATTAGCCGAGCAATTTTATAAAAAGCATGGAGTAGTTAATATTGAGCCAGCTTTTGAGATTAAGAAAAGAGATAAGGTTATGACTACTAGGCATTGCTTGAAGAATTATTTCGGTTTTTGCCCCAAAGAAAATAAAACAATTAAAGAACCTCTTTATTTAATAAACGAAAAAGGTCAAAAATTTCTCCTAAAATTCAATTGTGCTGATTGTCAGATGGAAATTGTTGTTGTTGAAAAATAGGCCTTAAAATGGTATTGTTGTAATACATAATAAAACAATACAAAAATGAAATATAAATTTAAGCCCAATTTTAAATCTAAAAAAACATGGATTATATTAGCAACAATAGTTCTAGTTTTAATTGTTGCTTTTTCCTTTCTGTTTGGTGGAAAAAAGGCTTCAAAATACGAAACAGTTAAGGTGGCAAGAGGAGAATTAGTTCAAACAGTTGATGCAACCGGAAAGGTAGAATCAGCCAATAATTTGTCTCTTCATTTTGACGGGGTAGGAATAGTTGAAAATGTTAGAGTAAAAGAAGGAGATACGGTAAGGGCTGGACAATGGCTAGCTAACTTATCTTTATCTCAATTAAATGCTGCCATTGCTCAGGCTCAAGCTTCTTTAGATCAAAAGTTAGCAGGAGCGACAATTGAACAGATAAATGTAGTCCAGAAACAGGTTGAATCGGCACAAATTGCCCTAAATAAGGCTGAAGAAACATTAAATGATACACAGATTTTAGCTGATAAAAATTTAGCTGCTAAGTATTCATATGCTTTAAACGTTCTAGATGACACCTATATTAAAATGTACAATGCCTATACTACTGTTGAGGGAGTAAAAGATAATTATTTTGAAAGCAACGATCAAGAAGGTTTGACAGTAAGAAATAATGAAGAATATCAAATAAAGAGACCTAAAGATGAAACTAAGACTTATATCGATACTGCTAGGGCTAGTGGAAAAACAGAAGATATTGATAATGCAATTTTAAGTGCCAAAACATCTTTAGGTAAAATACTTAACGGATTAACCATAATTAGAAACATTTGCGATGAGTCAGCTTATCAAAATAAGGTTACTTCAACAGAAAAAACATCTCTTGATGTTCAGAAGTCATATATTAGCACAGCCCAAACATCAATTTCTTCTTTAGAGAATGAAATATCTATTTTAAAAATTCAAAATGAAAATAGTTTGAATTCAGCTCAAGCTGCTGTTGATTCTGCTAAAGCTGCTTTTGAATTACAACAAGCTAATTACAATTCTTTAGTAGCCAAACCAAGAGATATTGATATTGCATATTATCAGGCTATTTTAAATCAGGCTATTGCCAATAGAAACAAAGCTATAATTTATGCTCCAATTGAAGGAGTGATAACTAAGGTTAATAAGAAAAAGGGAGAATTAATTTCTTCAGCTGAAACAATGATAGAAATTCTTTCACCTCATTATGAAATTCAGGTTGATATTCCCGAAACAGACGTTGTTAAATTAAAAACAGGAAATGATGTTACTATTACTTTAGACGCATTGGGTAGCGATACCAAGTTTACAGGAAGCGTTCTATCAATCGATCCTGCCTCAACAGACATTCAAGATGTTGTTTACTACAAGGTAAAAGTTGGCATTAGCGATAATGATGCTGAGTTATTTAAATCAGGAATGACCGCAGATGTTTTAATTAAGACAGACAACAGAGATAATGTTTTATATATTCCTTATAGAGCTGTATTATCAAGAAGTGAGAGCGATGAGAAATATGTAAGAGTTTTAATCGATGAAAAGATTGAAGAAAAAAATGTTCAATTAGGATTAAAAGCCGATGATGGCAAGGTAGAAATTTTATCAGGATTATCTGAGGGTGAAGAAATAGTATTAAAAATTGGAAAATAATATGTTAATCAGCGTTAATAATTTAAAAAAAGATTTTATTAATGATGACGTAATTACGTCAGTTCTAAAAGGATTGACTTTCGATATTAAAAAAGGAGAATTTGTATCTATAATGGGCCCATCTGGTTCAGGAAAGTCCACCTTAATGCACATTTTGAGTTTTTTAGATAAACCAACGGGAGGAATTTATAATTTTGAAGATAGAGATGTTAGCAAGTTAAATGATGATGAATTGGCTGAAATGAGAAGCAATAAAGTTGGTTTCATATTTCAATCTTTTAATCTTTTAAATAGATCTTCTGTTTTAGAAAATGTAATGCTCCCGCTAGTTTACACTGATACATCAGCAGAAGAAAGAGTGAAAAAGGCTAAAAATTTATTAGAAAGAGTTGGGTTAAGTCATAGATTAAACTATTCTCCCAATAAACTTTCTGGAGGAGAAAAACAGAGAGTAGCTATAGCTAGAGCTTTGATTAATAATCCAGAAGTTATTTTTGCTGATGAGCCAACAGGAAATCTTGATTCTAAGTCAGGAGCTCAAGTTATGAAAATTCTTCAAGATTTGAACGATAATGGTCATACTATTATTTTAGTTACTCACGAGAAATCAACCGCTGAACATGCTGGAAGAATAATCAGCATAAAAGATGGAGCCATTCTCGAAGACGTTAAGGTTGCCCAGAGACAAAGGGCTAATGGAGACATGCTTAACAAATAATATGAACATTTTTGAATCTACAAAAAATGCTTGGCAGATGATAATTCGCAATAAAGTGCGTTCTTTTTTAACTATGCTTGGAATTATAATAGGAATTACCGCAGTTATGATAGTTTTGTCTGTAGGAGAAAGCGTACAAGGATTAATTTTAAATGAGGTCAAAAGTATTGGTTCAAACTTGGTTGGGGTTATGCCTGGACACTCAGAAGAGGCTGGTCCTCCATCTTCTGTTTTTGGAATAATTATTACTTCTTTAAAATACGAAGACGGGGAAGCAATGCTGAAAGGAAACTATTCACACATAGAATCATTAGCAATGTATGTTTCTGGAAGTGACATAATAACAGTAGAAGATAATAAAGCGAGCTCCACTTTTTACGGAACTACGGCTAGTTATCTTGATGTTCAAAATTCATCAATAGAAGATGGAAGATTTTTTACTAAAGAAGAAGAAGTGGCTAACGCTAAAGTTGTAGTTTTAGGTAATCAAATTGCTAAAGATTTATTTGGAGACCAAAATCCAATTGGGCAAAAAATTAAAATCAAAAAAACTAATTTTATAATTATCGGAATTCTTAAAGCAAAAGGAGGTAGTTTGGTTCAGAACGAAGATAGTAATTTATTCATTCCCATATCAACCGCTCAAAATATTCTTTTAGGAATCAATCACATTAGTTTGATGAGGATGAGGGTTGATAAAACGGAAAATATAGATGAAACGATAGAATATGTTAAAGATGTTTTACGCGATAAACACAATATATCTAATTCTAAGGAAGATGATTTTACAGTGACCTCAACTGCTCAAGCACTAGAAAGCATTTCAATTATTACAAACGCTTTGAGATTTTTTCTAGCTGCGATTGCTGCTATTTCTTTAGTTGTTGGCGGTTTTGGGATTATGAATATTATGTTGGCTACGGTTCAAGAGAGAACCAAGGAGATTGGATTAAGAAAAGCAATTGGAGCAAAGAATAATGATATTGTCTGGCAATTTTTAATTGAGGCAATGGCGATTACCTTTATCAGTGGAATAATTGGAATAATAATAGGAGTTCTTATATTGGTTTTAATTTCTATAATTATTAATACTTTGAATTATCATTGGGATTTAATAATTTCTCCGATTTCAATAATTTTAGGGTGTTTTGTTTCAATAGGTATTGGTTTAATTTTTGGAATTGCTCCAGCGAGAAAGGCTAGTCTTTTAAATCCAATAGAAGCTTTAAGATATGAATAAAATATTTACACAAATTGAGTCAGCCTTTATTAGCTTGATGCGTCAAAAATCAAGGACGATTTTAACTATTGTAGCAGTTGCAATTGGGATAGCATCTTTAATTACCATGATTACTGCGGGAGATGGACTTAGGGACATGGTTTTAAAGGAATTAGAAGCTTATGGATCTGATGCGATAAATATTGAAGTTAGGGTTCCAGGAAAAGGTGCGGCTGGTAGTAGTACCAGTTTTGCTTCAGGTTTAACAATTACGACATTTAAAAATAAAGATGTTGATGAAATCAAAAAAGTTGATAATGTTGAGCTTTTATATACATATATTACTGGACAAGAAATTATTAAATATCAAGAAGTGGCTAAGAGTGCGATGATTTTTGGTTATGGAGCTAATGCACCGTTAATTGAAAAAATACCAGTTAATTTGGGAAGATTTTATACCGTAGACGAAGAAGAATCTTTGTCTTCGGTTATTGTCTTGGGAAGCAAAATTAAAGATAATCTTTTTGGAGACGATGATGCATTAGATAAAACAGTTTATGTTAGAGGAAAGCCATTTAAGGTTGTCGGGGTTTTAGAAGAAAGAGGAGCCACTTTTGGATTTGATATGGATTCAATGGTTTATATTCCCACTCTAACCATGCAAAAGAAACTTTTAGGTACAGACTATATTATTGGATTATCGGCAAAGGTTAAAGATGTTAATAAAATAAATGAAACAAAAGATGAATTAATAGCTTTATTAAGAGAATTACATAACATTGATAATCCGGATGAAGATGATTTTGAAGCTATGACCATGGCCGATGCTCAAACTATGGTTGAAACGGTTCTATCAGCTATTACAATGCTCTTGGTTGTTATAGCAGCAGTATCATTGGTAGTTGGAGGAGTTGGTATTACGAATATAATGTATGTTTCGGTTATCGAAAGAACCTTTGAGGTTGGATTAAGAAGGGCAGTAGGAGCAAAAAGAAAAGATATTCTTTGGCAATTTTTATTGGAAGCAGGAATATTAACATTCTTGGGGGGATTATTTGGAATTATTGTTGGAATGGGAATTTCTTTTTTGATTTTCTACGTTGCTGTTTCTTTTGGAATTGATTGGACATATGCGGTTTCTCCTTTTTCAATAATTTCATCTTTACTTTTCTCGGTTTTAATTGGAATGTTTTTTGGAGTTTATCCGGCTCAAAAGGCTGCTAGTATGGATCCGATTAATGCTTTAAGGCAGGAATAAATTGACAATAGTCTTTAATTTTTGTAATATTTTTGTAGCGCTTTTACAATACTATCTGCGCAGGAATGATGTTTTTGGAGTCAGTAACAGTGACCAAACCATTAATCAATCCTTGGATTGATTATGTAAAAATGAAGCCAGAAGACCAAAACGAATTTTTAGGAAAGCTATTGAGTCAAGGAAGACTTTCAAGGCGCCCAGGAGGGAACTGGATTATTCTTTCAGACAGAGATAGCGGAGCAATCTACAATCCATCATTTACTGATGGTAGTATCCTATACTTCGTTTCCAAGAGTGATGCCATCGACTTTGTTAAAGCAAAGTATTCAAAACTTTTCAAGAATTTTTCTTGTTTCAAGCTTTGCAGTGGCGGATGTCATAATTAAAAATTAAAGGACCAGTCATCCTTTTTTTAATTGAAGAAAAATATTAATCCTGTTAGTAAAAATATTATAGCTGTAAAATATCTTATCGGTTGTTCTAATTTTTCCATTTTATTAAAAATACTTTCTATTTTTTCAGTATTATAACTTAAGAAAAATGAAAAGATTATAATTGGTAGACTTGCTCCTATGGCAAAAAAAGGAGGAAGAAGTAATCCGACAGCAGATTTTATTGTTAAAGGAATTAATATTCCAAAGAAAAGAGCAGCACTGTGAGGACAAAAAGCTAGAGAGAGCATTGTCCCCAAGGAAAAAGAGCCAAAATAGCCTTTTGATATTGTTGAGTTTTTTATTTCTTTCTCATTTTCATCATCATCCTTGTTAGCCAAAATGAACATTATTATTCCAGAAATAATTAAAACTATCCCAGCTATTCTTTCTCCATATTGAGTTAAGAAAGAAAAGTGAAAAGAAGATAGTCCGAAATAGATAAGAAGTGCTATGCTAGTATAGCTTAAAATTCTTCCCAATGAATAAAATAATCCGTGTAGGATTATGCTTTTATTTTTTGAGTTTTTGGAAATATAAGTAATGGCCGCTAAATTAGCCATTAAGGGGCAAACATCAATGTTTATCAATATTCCCATTAAGATAGCAGTTAAAAATTGTTCAATCATATTTTGATTATATCTTAAGTTTAAAATCTTAGGAAGTTGTCTTAATATTTATTTTGTATTAAGATATATATATGGATACATTGTCGAAACCAAAAATATTAACACTTTGTCTTGCTAAAAAAGACGAAATGATTCTTTTGGGAATGAAGAAACGAGGATTTGGTGAGGGTAGATGGAATGGATTTGGCGGTAAGGTTGAAGAAGGAGAAACAATTATTGAGGCGGCGATAAGAGAAATGGAAGAGGAATCAGGATTAAAGGCAGAAGAATTAGAAGAAAAAGGAATAATTCTTTTTCATTTCCTTGATACAGGAAAACTTTTAGAGGTTCACATTTTTGATGTCTTGAAATACAGTGGAGAGATAACAGAAACTGAAGAAATGAGCCCAAAATGGTTTAATATTAGAGAAATTCCTTTTGAAAAGATGTGGGCTGATGATATTTATTGGATACCATTATTTTTAAATGGAGATAAATTTAATGGCAAGTTTGTTTTTGAGAATAATGATAAATTATTAGATTATAATCTTAAAACAATATGACAATAAAAAACAATCAATTAGTTATCGGATTAATATTGCTTTTAGTAATTGGAGCAGCCTTTTGGACAGGATATTTTTTAAAGAATAAAGAAGGAGCTATTATTAACAATGAAATAGAAATAAGCAATATTAAAGAGGGGCAAATTATTAAATCACCCCTATTTATTGAAGGAATTGTTACTGGAGGAAAATGGGCTGGTTTTGAAGGACAAGTTGGAAGAGTTGAATTAGTTGAGTCAGACGGAACAATATTGGGTCTTGCTCCCTTAATGGCTACTTCCGATTTTATGAAATTTCCTATTACTTTCGAAGCAAACTTAAATTTTACTATTCTTAAAGAAAATGAAGTATTTCTAAATTTTTATAATGAAAATCCAAGCGGATTACCAGAGCATTCAGAAATGTTTAGTATTCCAGTTAAAGCTTCTCAAGAAAAAGTCAAAGTTATTTTGTATTTCGGAAAACAAGGAGACGATTCTTGTAAAAATAACTATCCAATAGAAAGGGAAATCATTAAAACAGAAGGAATAGCGAGAGCAACGATTGAAGAATTATTAAAGGGATTAAGTGAGGAAGAAAAAGAAGCAGGATATTTTACTAGTATAAATGAGGGGGTGAAGATTAATGGTTTAACAATTACCAATGGAACCGCAAAGATAGATTTTGATGAAACTTTAGAACAAGGAGTCGGAGGTTCTTGTCGAGTCTTAGCGATTAGAGAGCAAATTATTCAAACTTTAATGCAATTTTCTACGGTTAAAAATGTAATAATTAGTATAAACGGGAGAACAGAAGATATTCTTCAGCCATAAATAAAATAACATGATTGAGACAAATAAGGGAACTTCTTTAGTTATCATAATTTTAAGCGTAATAGTATTAATAATTATTAGCCTTTTTGTTTATTGGCAATTTTTTTCTTCTACGGGAGAAAAAGAGAATATAAATTTCATTGAAGAAGGAAATATTATTATTAATAATCCTGGTTTTGTTGAAAATATTTGGTATTTATCATATGAGACTGTGGGTGCTCCAGCTAATAGTGTTAAATTAATTTTCAATGAAGATAGTATTTGTGAAAATGAAACAAATTCATGTTTAGATTTAACTATTGGAGACAGAGTTGAAATTAGAGGGCTAGAAAATAATGGAGAGGTTTTAGTTAAAAAGCTTGAAAAAATAGAAACATTAAATTAGATTTTTTTGGGGATAATTTTGTTGTCAATAAAAGCGGAGCAAGATAAAATATTATTAGCACATCAAAGGTCGCTTAATAAACCAAAAGAAATAAAATGAAAAAACTAAACACTGTGGGTTTAATTGCTCTGATATTAGTAATTGTTGGAGGATTAAACTGGGGGTTGGTTGGTTTCTTTAGTTTTAATCTCGTTTCCTCACTTTTTGGCAGCCTGTCTTACGTGATATATGATTTAGTCGGATTGTCAGCCCTATATCTACTTTTCGCTTATTTTATGGGTAAAGAATAATTATAAAAGTAAGAAATCGCTTCGGCGATTTTTTACTTTTGTACTTTATGGTATAATAAATAATAATAATTTAAAACTTTAAAATGAATAACACAAAGAAACTTTATCGCTCAAAGACTAATAGTATTATTTTTGGAGTCTGTGGAGGACTGGGCGAGTATTTCGAAATAGATCCTTTAATTGTTAGGATTTTATTTGTTCTTTTAACTTTTACTGGTGGTTCAGGAATTATTATTTATTTAATTTTGGCTATATTGATTCCTAATAGTGAAGGAAAGGCCAATAAAAATATTGGAGAAGTGATTAGTGGAACGCGGGAGAAAACCCAACAACTTGCCGAAGAAATAAAGAAAAATAGAAATTGGATTGTAAATATTAAGAATATCATAGGATTGATTATTATTTTTATAGGGCTAGATATTCTTTTCGAGCAAATTTTTGATTTTAATCCATTTTCAATTATTAACTGGGGAATTGTTTGGGCGTTGATTATAATTTTAATTGGATTAAGGATTATTTTTAATAGTAAAGAACAATAATGAAAATATCTTTTAATGGTGCCTGTCGAGAAGTAACTGGTTCTTGCATATTAATTGAATCTGGTGAAACTAAATTTTTAGTTGATTGCGGAATGTTTCAAGGAAATAGTTCTAATAAAAATTTAGAAGATTTTTCTTTTGATCCGAAAGAAATAGACTTTGTTCTTTTGACGCATGCTCATCTTGATCATTGTGGAAGATTACCCAAGCTTTTTGCTGAAGGATTTTGCGGTAGAGTATATTCTACGGCTCCAACTAGAGATTTAACAGAAATAATACTTTTAGATGCTCTTAAGGTTGCTCAGATTGAGGGGCGTCTTTTTTGTGCCCCCCTTTTTACAGAGAGCGATATTTTATCATTAGGAAACTTTTTTACTTGTTTAAAATATGGAGAAGAAAAAAGTATTAATGAAAATGTAAGAATAAGGATGAGAGATTCTGGACATATTTTAGGATCATCTATTTTTGAGGTTTGGATAAATGATAAAGGAAAAGAAAAGAAACTTGTTTTTTCAGGAGATTTAGGTAACCCTCCAGCACCAATTGTTAATGATCCGGAGTTTATATCTGGAGCCGATGCTGTTTTTGTAGAGTCTACTTATGGAGATAGATTACATGAATCTAAAGAGCAGGGAATAGAAGTATTGAGGCAAACAATTCAAGAAACAATTAAAAAGGGAGGGGTATTAATGATTCCAGTTTTTGCACTAGAAAGAACTCAAGAATTACTTTATACATTAAATGATTTTATAGAAAATGGAAAAGTGGGAGACATATCAGTGTTTCTAGATAGTCCTTTAGCTATAAAAGCTACGGGGATATATAAACAGTATGCCGATTTTTATGATAAAGAATCAAAAGAATTAATTTCTAAGGGAGATGATTTATTTGATTTTGAAGGATTAGAGGTAATCAGAAATGAAGCTCAAGCCGGAAAAGTTGATAAAACAATGCCACCAAAAATAATTCTTGCTGGAAGTGGAATGTTTGAAGGTGGAAAAATTAAAGGTTATTTAAAAAAATACTTAGGCAATTCTGCAAATACTTTACTAATAATTTCCTTCCAACCAAAAGGATCGTTGGGATCAAATCTTTTACAAGGAGAAAAATTTATTGAAATAGATAGAGCAAAGATAAAAGTTAAGGCAGAAACAAAAAGTATTTTTGCTTTTTCTTCTCATGGAGATAGGACTTTTTTAGTCAACTGGATAGAGGCGATTAATAAGCCATTTCCCAAGAAGATATTCATAATTCACGGAGAAGAAGAATCTAGCTTGTCTTTTGCTCAAGCATTAGATGGGATTAGTAAGGGGGATTCAATAATTCCTAAATATAAAGAGTTTTACGAGATATAACTTTACAAAAGATTGAATGGTGTTATTATTAAAGTATAACAATAATAAAGAAAAAAAATTATGGAAATTTTAGAAAAGAGCCTAATTAAAACTTCGATAATTTTAGGAATTTTTCTAATTATTGGAGTTAGTATTATTTCTTTTTCTCTATATCAAATTAAAGCGGCAGATAACTCATTGAGTGTAACTGGTTCAGCTAAACAATCTGTCACAGCAGATAGCGTTAAATGGAATAGTAGTTTTTCAAGAACTGTTTATTCTTCTAATCTAAAGATCGGTTACTCCCAAATGAAAGCTGATGAAGCTATAGTGCTAAAGTTTTTAAAAGATAGTGGCATTACAGATGCCGAACTGACTATTTCTCCAGTATCAATGCAGGAACAATATAACTACGATAAAGGTGTTGGCACTCCAACTGAATATTCTCTAATTCAAAATGTAACTGTTCAATCTTCAGATATTGCAAAAATACAGACTATTTCAAAAAATATTCAAACCATAATTGATCAAGGCGTTATCTTCTCCGCATATTCTCCTGAATATTATTATACCAAGCTACCAGAAATGAGAGTAACGCTTTTACCTGAGGCAATGAAAGATGCTCAAGCAAGAGCTGAGAGTATTGCAAAAAGTACTGGAAAGAAAGTCGGTACCTTAAAATCAGCCAGTATGGGCGTAGTTCAAGTGATGCAACCAAACTCAATTGACATTTCTGATTATGGAAATTACGATACCTCTACAGTGGAAAAACAAATCATGATTACCGTCAAAGCTTCGTTTTCATTAAAGTAAATCTTTAAAGTTAAAGTATGGGGCTAGGGCGACCTAGCCTTTTGATTTTTTAAAATTATTATGGAAGAGAAAAAAAGAAAAATTAATGAGGAATCAATATGGAGACAGTTTTTTAAGCTGTCTATCCCTATTGCTATCGCCAACTTTTTACAATCAGCATATTCTATTACTGATGCTTTTTGGTTGGGAAGATTGAATTCTGAGAGTTTGGCAGCTGTTTCCATCTGTTCCTCGATAGTTTTTCTTATTATTTCTTTGGGGGCAGGATTGTTTATATCGGGAACTATTTTAATTTCTCACCATAAGGGAAAAGAAGATCAAGATAAGATAAATTTAATTTCAGCTCAGTTGATTTTATTAATGATTGCCGTTTCTTTGTTGTTATCAATTTTAGGATATTTTATTTCTCCATTTTTAGTCAAAATGATTGGAGCCGAGCAACTCATTCCTTTTGGTATTATTTCTTATTTACAGCTTTTCTTTGTTAGTACTATTTTTATTTTTGCTTTCGCTCTTTATCAATCATTAATGAGAGCAATAGGAGATGTAAAAACTCCAGTCTATATCATATTAATTACAGTTTTTATTAATTTTTTAATAGATCCTATTTTTATCTTTGGTTTTGGTTTTATCCCTCAAATGGGAACTGAAGGGGCAGCAGTATCAACTATTTTTTGTGAAGTAATTAATACGATGATAGCTGGGTATATTATCTTAAAAGGAAAAAGTGGTATTATCCTGAAAAGGGAAAACTTTAAGATTAATTTAAAAAAGATGAAGAAGATTTTAAGAGTTGGAATTCCTAGTTCCATGGAACAATTTTCTCGATCAATGGGATTTGTATTTATTACTTTTATGGTTGCTAAACTAGGAACAACCAGTATTGCCGCTTATGGTATTGGAGGAGAAATATTAGGATTAATTATGGTTGTTTCAATGTCATTTATGATGGCTACCTCGGTCATGATAGGAAGAAGCGTTGGCTATGGTAATTTTGAAAGAGCAGAATTTATTACTAAGTCAGTGGCTAAAATGTCGTTTTGGGTTATGACCTTTTTAGGGGTATTATCGTTTTGTTTTGCTAGGGAGATTTCAATCCTTTTTGTTCCTAATGACCCAGCCGTTATAGCCGAAAGCGTTATTTATCTTAGAATCATGTCGTTATTCTTTGGATTTTTAAGCTTGCAACAAATATTTAATGGAACATTTAATGGGGCAGGAGATACAAAAACCTCCATGTTTTTAGCTATTATTTCTCTCTGGGTTTTAAGAATACCGATAGCCTTTGTTTTGTCTGGTATTTTAGGGTTTGTGGGAATTTGTTTGTCTTTTCCAATAGCAAATACGATAGCAGTTGCTATTGGTTACTTTGTTTTTGTTAATGGTAAATGGAAAGAAAGAGGTTTGGCTCATTTTTAGCCTTTTTTACCCCTTTTTTCATTTAAGAGATAAATTGACTTAATAGAAATATTAGAAATATTTTTGATGTTTTCAATAGGATTTTCTTTGGCTTTTTTAACCGCATACTCAATAAGATTTGTTCTTTTAGAGGTTACTAATTCACAAAATCCTTTTCCTTGGACTTTTTTTCCATACATTTTTCCTTCTATTCCTATTCCACCTTCCCAGTATTTAATTGTTTCAAATACCATTTCTTGATCTTTCTTAAAGGGGGTTGTTTTTATTTCTAAACCAAAATTTGGTATTTTAATTTCATATTCTAAACAGTATTCGCTCCCAGTCATTTTGTTTTTATAATTTATTTTTCCAGGAATTATTTCAACATTATCTGTTGTTTTAATAATATTATTTTTATCAATCATGCTAGCATGGTTGGTTTTTATTTTATCTCCATAAGCAAAGCAGATAATATCGCAACCATTATTTAATTGTATAGAGAACCATCTCCACTTATCGTCATTGGTTAGAGGAGTTTGAGCCCACTGATGGTCCATCCATGATAGTCCACTAACGGGAATCCATCTACCTTTTTGTTTTATAATTCCAGACGTTTTAAGATTTGTTAAAGAATAATAATAAGTTGTTTTGACTTTTAAATCTAAAAAGCCACTTTTATTTAATAAAAGAGGTTTTTTTTGTGATTCTAGAACAAGGTCGATAAAATCATTAACTATGTGATACTTGAAGGGAGATATTTCTTCGATTAAACAGGAATTATCATAATTAACCCATAAAAGGGGCTTAGTAAAGCTATTTTTATCAATAATAGATATAGGATTAGTTATGTTTTTGAAATTGTTTTTATTATCACTCAATAGATAATGAGAGAAAAACAATTGCTTCATTAAGCTATTTTTTAAAAAAGGAATATTAACCTTTTTGGGATTGGCAGCAAAAAGGCAGTTCATGTATGAAAAGTTTTGTCCATCCTTTGATTTAAGATTTCCATTGAAATACCACCATTCAATTATATGGTCATGTTTTTGTTCGTCTTTAGGGAATTCAACCGGAACAAATTTTTCTTTATATGTTTTTATTCTCCCTTTCTCCATAAATCAATAAATTCTTTAAAGTTTTTACTTATTGACTTTACTGCCACTTCTCTTGATATTTTTTTCGAGAAATACTTTTTAAGAGTTTCAAGGAATATGGTCCTACCAATAGCAAACCCAATAATCTCTTTATGGCCAGATGCAGCTTTCATCCATTTTGTTACTTTCTTTTTATCTTCTCCTCGTCCTAAAAATATTATTTTACTATTTTTGTTTGTTTCCTTAATTACTTCTTTCCATTGATCTTTTTCAAATCCTTCTAGCTTCCAAATACTGACTTCGATTTTTTCTTTTATTTCATTAATAGCTCCTATTGTTCTTATTGCTCTAATGTCTTTTTCGTAGTTTTTAATATTCAATTCTTCTTTTGTTGGAGGAACTAGAAGTTCTAAAATAACTTTGTATTTTCTTTTTTGACAAAAAGCGTCAATTTGAGAAAGAACTTTTAATTGTTTTTGGTTATCTTTTTTATTTAAAGGGTTGTATCTGATTAATATCTTCACGAAGTCAGGATTGAATTTATCAATATGTTCTTCGAATTTTTTTGAATAGTTCAGTTTTAATAATTTTTCTCCACTTTTTTCGACTGGTAGACAAGTAATAATTTTTCTTTTTTTAGCTTCTCTTAAAATATCTTCGCCATATTCTTCATCAACAAGAATACCAAATGACTTTTCTTTGTCGGCAGCCAAGAGAAAACCATCAAAAATCATTTTTTTAAGTTCCTTGACTTCATCGATTTGTTCTTTATTTGGCTTTGTTGTTATGCCAAGGATATCTTTTAAAAAAGAAGAGCGATGATCAAATGGTAATATTAGTAATTCTTGTTTCATATTTTTATTTAATATACCATTTATATCATTTCCTCTCAAGGTTTTTTGTGATATAATTGAGTCATGAAAGGGAAAATACTATTAATTATTTTCGTAGCTATTTTTTTGTTTTGCGGAAGTCAGGTTTTTAAGCCGGAAGCTGCTCCAGCTAGCATATTTTCGGTAGATGAAACTCCAAAACAGACAGAATACGAGCCAGAAAGTCTTTTATTTGTAGGAGACATGATGTTTGATAGGGGGGTTGAAAGGTTAATGCAAAAATCATCATTTAGTTATCCTATAGAGCTTATTAAAGATTTTTTGAATAGTTTTGATTTTGTTATTGGTAACCTAGAGGGTCCAATTAATGAAAATCCTAAAGATTTTTCTGATACTTCTTTGACTTTTTCCTTTGACAAAAAAGCCGTCGAATCTTTAAAAGCAGGAAATTTTTCTTTAGTTTCTTTAGCTAATAATCACACTCTCAACATGGATTGGGAGGGTTTTGATGAGACAAAAAATATATTAAAGGAAAATGATATTGCTTTTATAGGCGAACCGATAGAATGTGACTCTGATTTTATTCATCAGAAAGATGGAATTACATATTATGGAATTAATGTTACTTTTTCTAATAATTGTTCCAATAAAGAAATAGTAAACCAAATTGAAGATATTAAATTTTATAACCCAGAAACATTTTTAATTGTTTTAATTCATTGGGGAACAGAATACAAAAATATTAGTTCCAAAGAACAGGAGACCTTAGCTCATGCAATGATTGATGCGGGAGTAGATTTGATTATTGGTGGTCATCCTCACGTTGTTCAAAATATAGAACAGTATAAGAATAAATTAATATTTTATTCTTTAGGTAATTTTATCTTTGATCAATATTTTTCTAAAGAAACACAAGAAGGATTGGGTGTAGGAATAGAGATATACAAAGATAAAAAAGTTTACACTCTTTATTCGATTGTAAATAAATTGTCTCAACCTAAATTAATGGAAGATCAAGAAGAGAAAGATTTTTTAAATTCTTTATCCGAAAACTCTAGTGAAGTATTAAGAGAAAGTATTAAAAATGCTAAAATAGAAATTAAAAATTAAACAATATGAATAAAAAGACTTTGATCATCGGCTTAATAGTATTTCTTCTTACAGTTTTCTTTTTCTATAAGGGAGGTAAGTTTGAGACTTCTAATCTTCCTGGATTAAGTAATTTAGATGCAGCCTCTAAGAATTGTATGGATAACGGTGGCACTATTAAAACAGAACAAAGGGGCGATGGAAAAGAGTATAATGTTTGTTTTTTTGAAGATAATAAACAATGCGAAGTAAATTCTTTATTGAGCGGAGATTGTCCTATTGGAGGATTGAGAGTAACAGGATACATTACAAAAGCAGCAGTATATTGTGCTATTTTAGGAGGAAAATATAACAGTACCGGAATGAATAACGATACAGAGAATGGTAATTGTTCTTTTTTCAATGGAAATATTTGTAATGTTTGGGATTTATATAATGGAAAATGCGAAAAGGGAACAGTTAATGCAATTGTTTACGAAAATGAGGAATTTGGTTTTTCATTAACAATACCCAGAGCCTGGGAAGGTAAGTATCAAGTAAAAAAAGAAGATGGTGAAAATGGAATTAGGTATCTTTCTTTTAACTATGGAGAACCAAATCTTTTCAAAATATCAGTAGTACCTTATTCTTTTTGGGAGAAACAAGATAAAAAAGAAGGAGAGTTTTTAGGAAGAAATGCTGTAGATGTTTTTGCTTTTATTTTTTCAACCGATCCAGCAAGGAGCGATAAACAATGGGGAGAAGATTATTTAAGTATGGTTGCCAGAGTAGAAGATATTAAAAATACTTTTAAAATTACCAGACCTTATATATTTTTAGAAAAACGAAATGAATCTGGAAAAAATTATACCGTTGAAATAAGGTATCCTTTTGTTGGAGCAATTGAAGATGGAAAAATTAATGAAGAGATAAGTACTTTTGTTGAAAATATTATTTCCTCATTTAAAGAAAAGGTAACTGGGACCAATGCTTGGAGTGGAGAAAATTCATTGAAAATATTTTATGAACCATATGAAATTAATAAAGATTTTGTAAGTATTAGATTTGAGATTTCTGAATATACTGGTGGTGCTCATGCAATAAGCTATTCTCAGAGCTTTAATTACGATTTAAAGAATAATAAAATAATCAATCTTTCTGATATTTTTGATTCTAATAAGAATTACATAAAGATAATTTCTGATAAAACAATACAGTATTTATTAAAGCTAAACACTGAAAATGAATTTAGTGATGAAGAATGGATAAAAGATGGAGCAGGAGCAAAAGAAGATAATTTTAAAACATTTACATTTAATAGAGATACGATTGTTTTCTATTTCGATCCTTATGTTGTTGCTGCTTATGCTGCTGGGAGACAGGATGTTATCTTTTCATTTAAATCATTAAAAGACGTTTTAAGAAGTGATGTAGTATCAAATTACGGGCTAAGTAATTAAAATACTTTATTATTATGTCAACATTGTGTAAAAGAGAGAAAGGAAATATAATCAATTTATTAAGTTAACTATAAAATATGAAGAAAAAAATAAAACAAATCATTTTTCTATTTTCTTTTATAGCTATATCTTTATTGACTGGATATCTTGGATCTCAATTAACCGGAGTTTCTATACCTGAAACTTATTTGAGTATAAGTGATAAGCCATCTTTCTTTCCTCCAACCTGGATATTTGCCCCAGTTTGGTCAATCTTATACACCTTAATGGGAATATCAGTTTACTTAATATGGAAATTAAGAGAAAAACAAAAAGTTAAAAAATTATTAATACTATTCTTTGTTCAATTAATTCTTAATTTGTTGTGGCCAATTATATTCTTTGGTTTGGGGCAGTACTTATTAGCTTTTATTGATATTGTAATTTTATTAATTATGATAATTATGATGATATTGTCTTTTGGTAAGATTTCAAAAATTTCATCATATCTTCTTATTCCATATTTATATTGGGTTGGATTCGCATCAATGCTTAATTTGGCAATAGTTTTTACTAGATAATATGGCAAATTCAATAATAAAAAAACTTAAGGATTCAGGATTAAAGGGCCGTGGAGGCGGAGGCTTTCCCGTTGGTTTAAAATGGGAATTAGCCAAGAAAGCTAAGGGAAAAGTTAAATACGTAATCTGTAATGCTTCAGAGGGAGAACCTAATGTTTTTAAAGATGGATATATTTTAAAAAACTACCTAGGTGAAGTTATTAACGGAATTAGTTTAGCCATGGAAACTATTTCTGCGGAAACTGGATATATTTACATTAATAGTAAATATTTTAAAGAAATGGAAGAGAGTATTAAGCTGGCAATCGGGAAAAGAAAAATAATTATTTTTGAAAAAAAAGCCAGGTATATTGGAGGAGAAGAAACAGCTATTTGTGAATCAATAGAAGGTAAAAGAGCTGAACCAAGAAAGAAGCCACCCTTTTTAACAGATAGTGGGTTGTTTGGCTGTCCAACTTTAATGAACAACGTTGAAACTTTCTATTATATTTCTAAGATTGCTCAGGGCAAATATGAAAAAAAGAGATTTTATTCTGTTAATGGAGACGTAGAAAATCCTGGAGTTTATGAACTTCCAGAGGAGATGACAATTTTTGAAGTTTTAAAAAAGACAGGCAATTATCCTTCATTTGATTTTTTTGCTCAAGTTGGAGGAGGAGCATCTGGAGAGATAATGATTATGGAAGAATTGAATAGGCCAGTTTCTGGTGCTGGCTCAATTACTATTTTTGATAGAAAGAAAACTAATGTTTTTGCACTAATGGAAAAATGGGCTGAATTTTTTCATCTTGGAAATTGTGATAAATGTGTTCCTTGTAGAGAGGGAGCTTACAGAATTTATGAAATGGTTAAAAAGAAAAAACTCGATTACGATATTTTAGATGAGTTGTTTTTAAGTCTTAAAGAGTCAAGTTTTTGTGCATTAGGAAGAGGAATTCCAATTCCTTTTATATCTTTAATTGAAAAGGTAATTAAAAATGAAAAATATTAAATTTAAAATTAATAATAAAGAAGTAGTCGGAGAAAAAGGAGAAACTATTCTTCAGGTAGCACGAAGGAATAATATTAAGATTCCCGCCGCTTGTTATCATTCTGATTTAAAACCGAAAAGCAGTTGTCGATTATGCTTGGTTTCAATTAAGGATAGAAAAGGATTACATACTTCTTGTTCTGTTGAAATAGAACCAGGAATGGAGGTTATTACTGATTCTTCAGAAATAAAGAAAATTAGAAAAACTAATTTAGAGCTTCTTTTTTCTCAACATATCGAGCAGTGTCCTACTTGTATTAGGAATTATCACTGTCGACTTCTTGCTTTAGCTAAGGAATGTGGCATACAAATAACTAAATTTGAAGATAGGAAGAAGTTTTTCCCAAAGTATCAGTTTGGGCCATCAATTATATTTGATTCTTCAAAATGTATTGATTGTCATAATTGCGTTGAAATGTGCGATAAACAAGGAGTAGGATTTTTAACTGTAGAAGAAAATAATTCTTTTTGGGAAGTTGGCCCATCAAAAGAAGAGAAGAAAGATTGTATCTATTGTGGTCAATGTTTAGTTCGTTGTCCGAGTGGGGCTTTTGAAGAAGTTGATGCTATTAATGATGTTGAACGTGCACTAGACGATAAAAACAAATATGTTGTTTTTCAATTTGCTCCTTCAATTAGAAGTAGCTTGGGAGAAGAATTTGGAATGGACTACGGAACAGTTGTTACAGGAAAAATGGTAGCTGGAATAAGGAAGCTAGGAGCAGATAGGGTTTTTGATGTTTCTGTTGGAGCAGATATCACGACAATAGAAGAGGGCGGAGAGTTGATCGAAAGATTGACTAATCAGGAAGGATTACCAATGTTTACCTCTTGTTGTCCTTCATGGGTTAAGTTTGTTGAACTTAATTATCCTCAGTTCATGAAAAATTTAACAACGGTTAGGTCTCCGCAAATAATTTTAGGAGGACTAACCAAAACTTATTTAGCTGAGCAGGAAAAGATTAATCCTAAAAAGATCGTCGTTGTTTCTGTTATGCCCTGTACTTCAAAAAAATATGAAGCAACAAGAGAAGAATTATACGTTGACGATTTAAAGCCGATAGATTACGTTTTAACAACTAGAGAATTAAGCAGATTATTAAAGAAGAGGCAAATAGATATTAGTGAAATTAAAGAAGAAGAGCCAGATGCTCCCTGGGATAAATATACTGGAGCCGGTGTTATTTATGGAGCAACAGGAGGTGTGACTGAATCAGCATTACGTACTGTCTATGAAAAAGTAACAGGAAAGAAATTAAAGAAAATTGATTTTAAGGAGATAAGAGGAATGCAGGAATGTAAGGAAGCAAAAATTAAAATAGGAGATATCGTTGTTAATGTGGCGATTGTTAATGGATTGGGAAACGCTAAAAACTTATTAGAGAAGTTGAAGGATAATCCCAAACTATATGATTATGTTGAAGTGATGACTTGTCTTGGCGGATGTATTGGAGGAGGAGGACAACCAATGCCGACAGATAAGGAGATAAGAAGGAAGAGAGCATTAGCTTTATATGAGGTAGATAAAAAATGGGGATTAAGAATGGCCCATGAAAGCCCAATAGTAGATCTTCTTTATAAGGATTTCTTTAAGAATAAAAAGAATATTCATAAGATATGCCATACTCATTATTCTAAAAAAGAAAAAGATAAGATAAAAATAATAAAAGAAAAATAATATGGAACAGGCATTATCATTAGACAAAAAAATAGTATTATCTTTAGTGCAATTTTTTGTTTTGCTTCTTATCGTTTGTTTTGCACCAATGATAAATAATCAAATAATAACAGGAACAATAGTTAATGCATCGCTTTTAATATCAGTTGTTTTATTGGGAATGAGAGGAGCAACCTTACTTTGTTTTTTACCAAGTGTAATTTCCTTAATGTTTGGTTTATTACCTATGGTTATGGCTCCGATGGTTCCCTTTATAATAATGGGAAACTTTTTATTAGTATACATATTCAGTCTACTAAGAAAGAATAATTTCTTTTTAGGTTTGATTCCGGCCGCGCTATTAAAGTTTTCATTTTTATTCTTAGTAAGTAACTTCTTAATTAGTTTTTTTGTTAAACAAGCTATTGCAGACAAGATAGCGGTAATGATGAGCTATCCTCAATTAATTACAGCTTTAATGGGAGGAATCATTGCTTATTTCATAATTGGCAGAAATTATAAAAATAATAATTAATATAAATATGACATTTCAAGAATACCAGGAAGAAGCAAGAAAGACAGCTATCTATCCAAACAAAGATAATAATTTTATTTATCCAACACTTGGTTTAGCTGGAGAAGCAGGAGAGGTGGCCGAAAAAATAAAGAAAGTTATTAGAGATGGTAATGGAATAGTTTCAGAAGAAAAAAAAGAAGAAATAACAAAAGAACTAGGAGATGTTTTGTGGTATGTTGCTAATTTATCAAAAGAACTAAAAATTTCCTTAGAAGATGTTGCCCAAAAGAATTTGGAAAAATTACAATCAAGACAACAGAGAAATGAACTTCATGGAAGTGGAGATAATAGATAGGCATGAATTTAACATTGATAATCGGCCCAATGAAGAGCGGAAAGTCTTTAGAGATGATTAGTCTTTTTAATCATTTGCAGTATACTAATATTCCTTTTCAAGTTTATCAGCCGATTAAAGACGTGAGAAATGAAAGTATGTGGTCAAGAACTGGACTATCTATTAGTTGCAAAAAGATATCTTCTCTTAATGATATTCTTAATGAAGAGGCTAGGGTTGTCGGAATTGATGAGGTTCATATGTTTGACGAGAAAGATGTTGGTGCAATTAAAGAGTTGCTAAATAGAGATGTTAAAGTTTTTGTTTCTGGATTAGATATGGATTACAAAGGAGAAATGTTTGGGATAGTTAAGAAGTTGATGGAACTAGGCCCTAAAGAAGTTAAGTTTAAAAGATCAGTTTGCGAGATTTGTAAAGAACCGAATGCGGTTTACACTTCAATCTTTAAGGATGGTAAAATAATTATTGACGGTGTTCCATCTGTAGTTCCTGAAGATGGAACTTATACATATGTTCCTGTTTGTAGAAAATGTTTTCATAATATAAGAAGTAATTAAAAAATATATGGAAAAATCAAATTTTTTCGTAATTAATGTAGTAGATAATTATGTTAAAGAAGTAAGTGGAAATTGGTGGCTTGTATTCTTGAATGGTTTAGTAGCTATAGCTCTTGGTCTTTCTTTTATAGCTTGGCCAGAAGAAGCTTTAAAGATATTTGCTTATTTTGTCGGAATAATTATTATTCTTTTTGGATTACAATACATTAGATTGAGTTTTAAAGTTAAAGGAATTAAAAATAAATACGAGAGAGTAAAAGAAAATATTAAATCAAAGTTTGAATAATATGGCTTATCAAGTAATAAAGCTTAACGGAGAAAAGGAAAACTTTTCTGTAAAAAAAGTATATTATTCTGCAATCAAAGCAGGGGCTCCTGCTTTTTTAGCTAAAGATATTTCTAATGAAATAGAGGGAGAAATTTATGACGGAATCAAGACATCAGAAATATTTAAAAAAGTTAAGAATAAGTTAAAAAGAGAAAACCTTCAATTTTCTTTAAGATTTAATCTAAAAGAGGGAATGAAGAAATTAGGACCAGCTGGTTTTGTGTTTGAGGATTTTGTAAGACAAGTTCTTTCTAAATCAGGAATGAAAGTCAAGGGAAGCAGAATATTATCTGGCAAATGTAGTAGTTACGAAACAGATTTTATAGCCGAGAAAGAAGGAACTACTTATGTCGGAGAATGTAAGTATAGGAACAATGGAGGAGATAAGATAGATATTAATGTTTGTTTGAAAGGATTTGCCGTCTTAGATGACATTAAAAATAGCGGAAAGCTTAATGGTAATCTTAATTTCTTTATTGTAACCAATGTTAGATTTACCGATCAAGCTATTAAATATTCAACCTGTAAAGGAATAAGATTGTTGGGATGGGATTATCCTAAAAATGAAGGACTAGAGGATATAATTGATAGAAACAAACTATATCCTATAACTATTCTTCCTTCTTTTAAAGGTTATCAAGCTGACATATTTAAGAATGAAGGAATTATGCTCGCTTGTGAAATTTTAAGTCTTGATATTGATAAATTCTCTAAAAAGGTTAATATACCAAAGAAACAGTTAGAAAGTTTAAAAAGAGAAGCTGAGGTATTATTAAAATAAAATGTCATTACATATCGGAATAGTCGGTTTTCCTAATGTGGGAAAATCAACCCTATTCCAGCTAATTACAAAAAAACAAGTGGATATTGCTAATTATCCTTTCTGCACCATCGACCCAAACGTCGGTGTTGTTGCTGTGCCAGACATCAGAGTTGATAAATTGGCCGAATTAACGCATTCAGCAAAGAAAATATATACCACGATTGAATTTGTTGATATTGCTGGATTAGTTGAAGGAGCAAGTAAGGGTGAAGGATTAGGAAATAAATTTTTAGCTAATATTAGAGAAGTCGATGCTATCGTATATGTTTTGCGTTGTTTTAAAAATGAAACAATTGTTAATACTCGTCCCACGATAGACGTATTAAAAGACAAGGAAATATTAGACATGGAAATGATATTAAAAGATTTAGAGACGGTTGAGAAGAGATTGTACTCTTTAGAAAGAGAAGTAAAGTCGGGAGACAAAAAAGCGATTAAGGAATTAGAAGTATTAAAGAAGGTAGAGGTTTTGTTAAAAGAAGGAAAGATGCCATCTGATTTTAATTGGGATGAAGAAGAAACAAAAATAATTAAAAGTTATCAATTGTTATCATCAAAGCCACGTTTGTATTTGTTAAATGGAGAAGAAAAGGATATTTCTCCAGATGTTTTAGAAGTGTTCAAGAAAAATAATTGGAGGTATATCTTTATGGACGTTTTGACTGAATCAGAAAGTGGAGATATGAGTTCCGAAGAAAGAGAATCTTTTGGTCTTTCTCCAGAACCAAAAATGAATGAATTAATTAAAGAGTCATATGATCTTTTAGGATTGATTACATTTTTAACAACTGGATCAGACGAAACAAGGGCTTGGACAATACATAAAGGAGATAAAGCTCCTCAAGCCGGAGGCGCAATTCATACTGACTTTGAAGAAACATTTATTAAGGCAGAAGTAATTAATTGGGAAAAATTAATAGAGTGTGGAGGTTTTTCTGCAGCAAGAGAAAAGGGAATGATTAGAACAGAAGGAAAAGAATATGTTGTTCAAGACGGAGACGTTATTGAAATTAAAAGTGGAAAATAATATGGAAAAAGTTTCAAAAAAATATGATATTGCTGTCATTGGAGGAGGACCAGCAGGAATGATAGCAGCAATTAAAGCAGGAGAGATGGGAGCAAAAGTTGCTTTAATTGAAAAAAATGAAAAGATAGGAATTAAGCTTTTAATGACTGGTGGTGGAAGATGTAATTTAACTCACGTCGAAAAAAGTATTCGTGATTTTTGTAGTAAATTTGGCAAGGAAGGAGATTTTCTTTTATCTCCTTTTTCTGTTTTTGGAACTAAAGAAACAATGGAATTTTTTGAAAATAATGGGGTAGAATTGAAAAACGAAAAAGGTAAAGTATTTCCAGCTTCTGAAAAAGCCAAAGATATTTTAAATGTTTTGGTTTCTTTATTGAAAAAATACAAAGTTGATATTTTGTTTTCTTCAGAAGTTAAGGAAGTAAATAAAAAAGGAAAACTCATTACTTCTATTTCTTTATTGAATGGAAAAGAAATAGAAGCCGATCAATTCATTATTTCTTCAGGAGGAAGGTCTTATCCCAGTACCGGATCATCGGGAGATAGTTTTATCTGGGCTAAAAGATTAGGACACGATATTATTGATACAAAGCCAGCCTTAACTCCTATTGAAACTAAAGAGCAATGGACTAAAAGTCTTCAGGGAATTTCTTTAGAAGATGTTTCTATTTCTCTGTTTTGTAATCAAAAAAAAGAAAGCGAGGGAAGGGGAGAAATATTATTTACTCATTTTGGTTTTAGCGGTCCGTTAATCTTAGATATGAGTAGAATAATCGGGGACCTATTAGAAAAGGGAAAAGTTAAAATGACAATTGATTTATTTCCTACCAAGAACGCTGAACAATTAGATAAGTTTATTTTGTCTGTCTTTAATAAAAACAGAAAGAAACATATTCTAAAATGTTTGAATGATTTCTTTCCAGAAAAGTTTTCTGCGTTTATTCTTAATTTTAGTAGTATTTCTTTTGATAGAAAGGGAAACGATATTACTAAAGAAGAAAGGATGAGATTAGTTAAGTTTATGAAAAAGATTGAAATTAGTATTGTCGGCCTTCTTGGTTTTGATAAGGCCATGGCAACTCATGGCGGTATTTCTTTAAAAACGATAGATTCAAAAACAATGAAGTCTAAAATAATTAATAATTTGTATTTTGCTGGAGAAGCAATCAATCTGGATGGTCCTTGTGGAGGATATAATTTACAAATGTGCTGGACTACAGGATATGTAGCTGGGCAGAATGCAGCAAGTGGTGTAAAATAATATCATGATTAATCTTGAGAAAATATCTAAAAACATCTTTTGCTTATTTGTATTCTTTTTTCCATTTTTTTTCATTCCTCAAGTAAACGTTTCACAGGTTTTAAATGAAAAAGCATTTCTTTTAGTTTTTGCTTTTACTATTTTTTTCCTTTTATTATTAAATATTTTTCTTTCAAAAAAGATTACTTTTAGAGATAGTCCGCTGCAAAGAATAGTGGTTTTTTTAATGTTCTCTCTCTTGTTATCTTCTTTATTTTCTAAAAACATATTTTTAAGTTTTTGGGGTCGTCCATTTCAAGCCGATGCTTTAATAGTATTCTTATCTTGTTTTATAGTTTTTTATCTATCAAGTACTATTAAAAGGAGGGGCACTGTAAAGATATTAGAATATTTTGTTGCTGGTTCATCTGTTTTATCAATCCTTTATATTATTAAGAAATTCACAGGGACGAGTCCAGTTGTTTTTGATAGTATCTCTGGAACAGCAATTATCATTTCAATGGCTTTTGTTATTTTAACCTCTTTTGTTTTTAATAATCTTGAATATTTTAGAAAAGGAAAGTCTTATAATATTGTAAGAGTGGCTTCAATGGGAACATTTTTTGTTCTACTTTTAACTTCTCTAATATTAATAGATTTCAAGCTTTCTTGGTTTTTTGTAGCGATAGGAATGTTTTTTGTTTTTTGGAGAAGCATGCTCGAGAGTAATTTTGTATTCAGAAGAAAAAAAACAATTCTTTCTTTTTCTTTGATTCTTATTTTCTTATCATTTTTCTTTTTACCTAATCCTTTTGTTGATAAGGTAAACGAATCAAGACTTTCTTATGAATCAAGCTGGAACATAGCAGAAAAAAGTTTAGGAGAAAGCTTTAAAAACTTTTTTATCGGTTCTGGATTATCAACCTATTCTTATCAATTTTCATTATACAAGGATAAAAGTTTTAACACGGTTGATTCTTCTTTAATATTTAAAGAAGGATCTATTCCTCTTTTAACTTTTTTCGTAACAGGAGGATTCCTATTAGTTTTTTTATTCTTACTTTTGATTTCTTTTTTCTACTATCAAGGTTTTACTTATTTTTTAAGTTTTAAAAAAGAAAAGAAAAATAATCCAGTGAATGTCTTGGATTTATTATTTCCGACACTTTTCTGTCTTACTCTATTAATGTTCTTTTACAGGATAGATACAAGCACCCTCTTTTTATTGTTTTTTACTCTAGGTCTTTGGGATGGACAGCAGAAAGGGCAAGAAAGAATTATCGACGTTCCTTCTCAAAAAATTGCTAAAATAGTTCTTTCCTCACTTTTTATCATTTTAGGATTTATTATTTTTAATTTTATAAATTATTATAGAGCAGAGATTCATTATCAAAAATCAATAAATAATTTTAATAATCAAGGAGCGATTATCGAGTCAATATCAGAAATGGAAAAAGCTTCAAGTTTGTGGAAGTCAGGCGACTACTATGTCGGTCTCTCACAATTGTACCTAATAAAAGCCAGTGAAGATTTTGAACAAAAATGGACTACTAGAGACAAGAAAGAAGAGCAGAAGCAATCCATTAAAGACAGTGCTGCAAAAGCTGAGGCAGCGGCAAAAGTTGCCTGCGATACTGATAAGAATAATTTTCAAAGTTGGCAGAACTTAGGTTTAGTTTATGAAAATACTAATTTCCTCATAGAAGATAAAACAGAAGAAGCGATTGTTGCATATGAGAAAGCTAAGTCTCTAGCTCCTCAGAATTATGATATTTATGTAGCAGTAGCTAGATTATTAGAAGAAGATGAAAAGTATGACGAAGCTTTAGTTGAATACAAAAAAGCTTTTGATTTAAATCCTTTAGATGAAGACGTTGTTAAGAAGATAAATCAATTACAATAATTCGTGTTATAATTTAAATATGGATGTATTTAATGAATTAAAAAATGATTTTCCTAGAATAGAAAAAGATATTCCTCTTAAGAATTATTCTACTTTTAGAATCGGTGGTTTAGCTAAATATTTTTTAAGAACTTCTGACAAAAAAGAATTAAAAAAAATAATTGAAAGAGTAAATAAAGAAAATATTCCTTTCTTAGTAATAGGAGGTGGAAGCAATATTCTTTTTTCTGATAATGGTTTTGATGGATTAGTTGTCGCTTACAGAGCAGAAAATTTATTAAAAGAAAATTTTAATATTGAGAAAAAAGAAAATGGAAACAGTATGATTGTTAAAGTTGATACATCCATTCCATTATCTTTTTTAATTTCTGAAATGAAAAATTTATCTGGTCTTGAGTGGGGAGCTGGAATACCAGGAACACTAGGTGGTGCGATTAATGGTAATGCAGGTGCTTTCAATGAATCAATTTCTAATTCAATTGAAAGTGTTGATGTTTTGGATATTTCTTCTAATAATGTTTTAGAAAAGAAGATGAAGAATAAGGAATGTCTTTTTGGATATAGAACAAGTATTTTTAAAAATGATAATAATTTATTAATTGTTTCTGCTGAGTTAAACCTAATAAAAGACAATGAAGATGAGATTAAAAAAAGAATAAGCGATAATCTAAACAAGAGAATAGTGAAGCAACCAAAAGGGTTTTCCGCTGGTTCTATTTTTAAAAATTATCAAGGAAAATTAGAAGAAAATATTATTGAAAATTATCCTCAATTAAAAAGTTTTAATGAAAAAGGAATTATTCCAGCAGGATTATTGATTGAGTTGTGTGGTTTGAAAGGAAAAAAAATTGGTGATGCAAAAATTTCAGATGAACATGCAAATTTTATTATCAATTTAAAAAATGCAACATCAGATGATGTTATAAATTTAATAAATTTAATAAAAAAATCAGTGAAAGAAAAATTTTTAATCGATCTAAGTGAAGAAATTAAAATTTTTTAGCATTTTACTATTGACAAATTTTTTAATAAAGACGAAAATATAATTAGTAGATAATTTTTTGAGTAACGAAAAAGGTCGACTAATTAAAAATCAAACTTTTTCAAAATAAAATGGCAACAAAAAAGAAAGCTGCAAAAAAAGCTGTAAAGAAAGTAGCAAAGAAGAAACCAGCAAAGAAGGCAGCAAAAAAGAAGACTGCAAAGAAAAGAAAATAAATTTTCTCTAAAACAACTCCTAGTGAGTTGTTTTAGTTAGAAAGTCTTTTTAAAAAAGTATGAACATAAAAATAAAAGGGACCAATGTAGAGTTAACTGATTATTTATTAAAATTAATTGATCAAAAAATTAAGAAGATAGAAAAATTACTTCCAGAAAATCCAGACCTAATTATTGACGTTGAATTAGAAAAGACAACTAGGCATCATCAGAAGGGAGACATATTTCGCGTAGAGGTTCAAGTCGAAGTTCCGGGTGGTAAAATGTTGAGAGCCGTTTCGAAGAAAGAAGATTTTCGTTCTGCTCTAACCGATGTTAGGGAAGAATTAGAGGTTCAAATTAAAAAACACAAAGAGAAGATATCTTTAGAACAAAGAAGAAGAGTAAAAAAATAAATTAAAGCACCTTAATAGGTGCTTTTTCTATTGAATAAATGCTTTGACGTTTTATCTTTCTTAATATAGTATGTAGTGGTATAATAATTAAAATATATGGCATTTCTAGAAAGCCTTTTTGGCAACGCAAACACTAAATACGCAAATAGTTTAAAGCCTTTAATCAATCAAATTAATGATTTAGAGACTGAGGTTTCGGCTTTAAGTCCTGAAGAAATTAAGGTTAAAATACAGGATATTAAAAAAAGATTAACTGATGGGGAAGTGATAGACAATGTTTTACCGGAAGTTTTTGCTTTAGTAAGAGAGTCTGGTAAGAGAACTCTTAATCAAAGGCATTTTGATTGTCAATTGATTGGAGGAATAGCTCTACACCAAGGTAAAATTGCTGAGATGAGAACAGGAGAAGGAAAAACATTAACTGCAACTTTACCTTTGGTTTTAAACTCTCTTTTAGGCAAAGGATGTCACTTAGTTACTGTTAATGATTACTTATCAAGAAGAGATGCTGTTTGGATGGGTCAGATATATAATTTTCTTGGATTAACTGTCGGTTGTATAAATCATGACCAATCTTTTATCTATGACTCAGAATACAAAAAAGCTGAAGAGAAGAAAGATGAAGAAAGAGACGAGCTCGGAGGATTTTTAGTTGAAGAAGATTTTTTAAGACCTTGTTCAAGAAAAGAATCTTACGATTGCGATATTACTTATGGAACAAATAATGAGTTTGGTTTTGATTATTTGAAAGACAACATGGTCTATGATTTAAAGAATAGAATGCAGAGAGGATTTAATTATGCAATCGTTGATGAAGTAGATTCAATATTGATTGATGAAGCTAGAACACCTTTAATTATTTCTGCTCCCGATGAAGAAGGATCAAAATGGTATACAGAATTTTCAAAAATTATTCCTAGATTAAACAAAGAGGAAGATTATGAGGTTGATGAAAAATTAAGAGCTGTTACTTTAACTGAAAAAGGAATCGATAAGATAGAAGCAGTTTTAAATGTTGGTAATATTTATGATGAAAGAGGAATAAAATATCTTCATCATATGGAACAGGCCCTTAAAGCAGAAATTCTTTTTAAGAAAGACAAAGACTATGTCATTAAAAACGGTGAAATTATTATTGTTGACGAATTTACTGGCAGAATGATGCCAGGAAGAAGATGGTCTGGTGGGTTACATCAAGCAATAGAAGCCAAAGAGGGAGTGAGAATTATGCCTGAATCAATAACTTTAGCTTCAATTACATTCCAGAACTATTTTAGAATGTATGAAAAGCTTGCTGGAATGACAGGAACAGCTGAAACATCGGCTGAAGAATTTGATAAAGTATATCATTTAGATGTTGTTGTTATTCCAACCAATAAAGATATTGTTAGAAAAGACTTAGGAGATAAAGTTTATAAAACAGAAGAAGCTAAGTTTAGAGCAGTAGCTGAAGAGGTTAAAGAAAAATACAAAACAGGTCAGCCAGTATTAGTTGGAACAACTTCAATTGAAAAGAATGAATATTTAGATAAATTATTATCAAGAGAGGGAATTCCTCATAAAGTTTTGAATGCTAAACACCACGAAGAAGAGGGTGAGATTATTGCTCAAGCTGGAAGAAAGGGTGGCGTTACTATTGCTACTAATATGGCTGGTCGTGGAGTTGATATTTATTTAGGAGGAAAACCATCAACACCAGAAGAAAACGAAGAAGTTAAGAAGTTGGGTGGCTTACATGTTATTGGAACTGAAAGACATGAAGCGAGAAGAATTGATAATCAATTAAGAGGAAGAGCAGGAAGACAAGGAGATCCAGGAGCAACCCAATTTTTTGTTTCTCTAGATGATGATGTTATTAGAATATTCGGCGGAGATAGAATTAAATCATTAATGGAAAAATTCAATATTCCTGAAGACACTCCCATTGAGAATGGAATGATTTCTAGAAGCATTGAATCAGCTCAAGGAAAAATAGAAGGATTTAATTTTGACGCTAGAAAGCATATTTTGGAATATGATGATGTTTTGAATAAACAAAGAACAACAATTTATTCAAAAAGAGTTGAAATACTAGAAAAATCAGAAAAGGGAGAATTAAAAGAATTAATTTTACCCTTATTAGAAAAATATGATTATTCTCAAGAAGATTACGAAAAGAAAGAAAAAGAGGTTGGAGTAGATAATATGAGACAAATTGAAAAAGTGGCTGGCTTAAGAGTGATAGATAATCTTTGGATTGAACACTTGGAGAACATGGAAAGCTTAAAAGATTCGGTCAGGTTAAGAGCTTATGGTCAAAGAGACCCTCTAGTTGAGTATAAGAAGGAGGGATACAAAATGTTTAAGGAATTACTAGAGAACTATGAAAGAATGCTTGTAGAGAGCATTATGAGGGCAACAATTAAGGTAGAAAGTGCTCCTAATCAGATGCAAGTTATTTCTGAAGACAGGGGAAGTGGTGCTTCCAAAGAAGAAATTGGTAGGAATGATCCTTGTCCTTGCGGAAGTGGGAAAAAATACAAAAAATGTTGTGGAAAAATAGATTAAGAAGAGAAAATATTTTGTTTAAAAGCAAAATATTTTTTTATACATAATTTAAATTTAGAAAAAACTTGACAGGATAAATATTATTTAATAAAATTAAGTATGATGATAGTGATGT
This sequence comes from Patescibacteria group bacterium UBA2211, assembly GCA_002327845.1. Lineage (GTDB taxonomy): Bacteria > Patescibacteriota > Minisyncoccia > Minisyncoccales > Minisyncoccaceae > UBA2211. The sequence goes on along the minus strand of DCUP01000006.1, from coordinate 100,339 downwards.
CATAATATTTTCAAGTTAAAACAATAAAAATGCAGATAATATTTTAAATGATGTATAGTAATTTATCGAATGTTCTAATTTATCCAAGTTTTAATTTTTCTAGTGCGAAAAAAACAATAGATAGTTGTTTTTATTTGTTTAATTTTAAATTAATAATTATGAGGTAGTTAAATTCTTGGTCGATTTTTTGTTTCTATATAATATAAAAAATAATAAATATAATAAATAATTATGAAAAATATAATTAGAATATTTTTAGGAAAATTAAATATAGCAGTTACATTGTGTTTAGCTGTGTTGTTAGCTGGTGGATTAGGAGGAACAACATATGTTTTAGCATCAGCAACCTCAAACTTTACTCAAACTATTAATGCTGGTACTCTTGCGGCAGACATAGTTGATGGTAGTTATGTTACCGTTGCAAGTCCTTCTTTTGCAATGACTGCAGCAACATTTAGTTTTTCTTGTCAAACAAAAACTGGTACTTTTGGTGAAGCAACTCAGCAAATTTATGTTTCTAATCCTGATGCCGCTGATTCTGGTTGGAATTTAGCCTTAGCAGGTTCAAGTACTAGTGCTGTATGGGATAGTGCTGGTGTGGATTTTGATTTTAACGATCCAACTAGTTCTGGTTGTACTGATGGTGCTGATGTTGGTGATACTGTTGGTGGACAGATGACTGTTGATCCATCGGTTGGAACGTTATCAAAAGGAGCTTGTGCAAGTTGTGATACAACAGGTGTTACCTTGGGTGCTTCACCATCCTCTTTTAGTGAGGGCGTAACAGATAGTATAAATATTATTTCTGCAACAAGTGGTTCTAATGATATCGGTGATTGGAAAGCAACAGGTATTAGTATTAGTCAAAAAATTCCCGCAGAACAACCAGCTGCTAGCGATTATGATATTAATTTAGTTCTTACTGCAACTGCTTTATAAGTATCTAAAATTTAATAAAAAATTTATGCACAACCTGAGTATCAAAATAAGAGCGATACGACTTATTGCCATTTGTTTGCCTATATTAGTTGTTTCTTTTTATATTAATAATGTTTTTGCGATTGAATATGGTGGTTTTGGTGGTAGACCTGCTTATCCTCAAGATGGCAATCCTCGTACAGAATCTATTTTTGTTCATACTCTTGAACCAGGTGATACTCAAGAAGAAGGTGTATTAATATTAAATAATACCAGTGAGCGAAAAACGATATTAATTAATGCGGTTGATTCTGTTCCATCCACTGAGGGTGCTTTTGCTTGTTCTCAAGTTTTAGATAAACAAAAAGATGTTGGCACATGGATAGAACTTGAAAAATCTGAAATAACTCTTGAGCCAGGAACAAACGAAATAGATCCTTTTACTATTAATGTTCCCGAAAATGCAAGCGCGGGAGAGCATAATGGTTGTATTGTTATGCAAGAAAAGAAGGAAGAAACGAATGATAAAAGTGGAGCTAGTTTATCTTTTCGTACCGGTCTTCGAGTTGTAATTACGATTCCAGGAGATCTTACAAGAAATTTAGAAATAGTTGGTTTTACCGTAAAACCAAACAATAAAGGAGGTTTTTCTTTGCATCCTTTAGTGAAAAACAATGGTAATGTTTCTATCGATGCGAATGCGCAAGTAACGACTCGTTATTTTTTTGGCTTAAAATATATCACTCATGGCGGACAATACCCGATTTTACGAGGAGAAACTTCTGATTGGAATTTTGAACTTAAAAAACCTTTTTGGGGTGGTTTGTATGTGTCAACATTTACCGTTGAGTATGATGAAAACCAAGAAGCTGGAATTGGAATAGAAAGTGGTAAAAAATTAACTAAACTAGTAGGTCCTTCTGTGTGGTTTTTTAGTTTTCCAACACTACCAGGGTTAATAATAGAAATTGTAGTTTTATTATTGATTTTGTTTGCCGTATTCCTTCTTTGGCTTTCAAAGAAGAGAAAGAGATGGATTAAAGATAATTGGGTTGATTATTCTGTTAAGTCGGGTGAAAATATTAAATCTCTTGCTGATAAATTTAATGTTTCCTGGAAGCTTATTGCTAAAGTAAATAAACTAGAACCGCCCTATGCTCTTAAAACAAGACAAAAAATTAAAGTCCCACCAACAGAATAAAAAAACGTATGAAGGGATAGATATTTTTGCAAATTTCTGGCGGAATATTTTTAAAGAAGTAAAATTTTCTAAACAATTTTTCTCTAAAAAGATTTTTATAAAACTTGTAGTTTTTACTTTAATTTTTAGTTGGTTATTTTCTGGTTGGCCTCCAATTTGGCAAAATCCTAGAGTTCCCTTTGAAACGGAAGAAGTGTTTGCTTTAAATAAAACAAATAATTGGAATTTTAATGGTAATTCTACTGGTTGGACATCTACAGATGGTACTTCAAGCGGATCATCAACTGCGTGTAATGGTACTGATGCTACTGAATACACTTTTTTAACTTTTATATATAGTAGTAGTATGGGAGGACAAACAGCTTTTGCAGCAGGTACTCCAGCAACAAAAAATAAAAATTATAGAGGAATGATTTATCAAACAGTTACTGCTCCTGGTAGTGGAACAGTAAAAGCAAAAGGAAAATTTAGTTATTATGGTACTGGTACAGGCTGGGGTACTGGCATGGTTTCTCTTGAAATTTGGGATTCTGGTAATACAACACGTATAGCTAATCTTGGTTGTGCTCTTATGACCGCCAGTACTTCATGGACAACAACTAGTTTTAGTAGTGATGTTTCTTTGACTGGTGGTACTAATTATACTATTCGTGTTAATTTTAATGTGAGAAATTCTTCCGCTGCTGGAACTAGTATTGCTGTTGATAATATCGTTGTTAATTTTGCTCCGACTGGACTTAGTGCTTCTGCGCCAGCAGGAACAACAAATGCGCAACTTAATTGGACAACTAGTACGGCTGGAACTGGAGCAAATGGACTTCATGCAACAACCCCTTACAAGGTTTATAGAGATGGTGCTTCTCCAGTTTCAACATTTTTAGCAAACTCTACTACTAATTCTTATACTGATAGTTCAACAACAGGAAATACAACATATTATTATTCAGTTACTGATTATGATACTGCAAGCGAAGAATCTCCATTATCAGCTGAAGCAAGTATTTTAACTCGTCCAGGGGCACCGACTTCTCTTAATTTTACTAACGTTCAAGGAACAAGCTTAAGACTTAATTGGACTGCTCCAACTGGCGGAGCGACTAGTTATAGAGTAGAGCGTTGTTCTGGAACTGGTTGTACAAATTTTTCTGAAATTGCTTCAGGAGTAACAAATGCTTATTATGATGATTCTGGATTAACTTGTGGCGGTACTATTTATCGTTATCAGGTTCGTTCGACTAATGCTTCAGGAGAAGGTCCTTATTCTGCTGCAACTTCTGACCAAGCGACAGGATCTTGTGGTTCTTTATCTGCTGATATTGTTGATGCTAGTTATGTTACTGTTTCTAGTCCAACAATGGCCATGAGTAGTGCGACTTTTTCTTTTTCTTGTCAAACAATTACGGGGAGTTTTGGTACGGCTTCGCAACAGATTTATGTTAATAATAATGATGCTGCTGATAATGGTTGGACTTTAACTGTAGCAGCACAAGCAACAACAAATGTTTGGGACAGTGCTGGTACAGATTATGATTTTAATGATCCGGGAACAGGTACAGGATGTACTGATCATGCTACAGACGCTGATGCTGTAGGTGGACAAATGACAATTGATCCTTCTGTTGCTACTTTAGCAATAGGACAATGTGGATCGTGTACCTTGACTGGTGTTAGTAAGGGATCGTCAGCTGCTTTCGATGAAGTAGCTGGAACACCCGTTAATTCTATTACGTTACTTAGTGCAACCTCAGCTTCTGATGATATTGGAGATTGGACGCTTCAAGGTGTTTCTATTAGTCAAAAAATTCCCACAGAACAACCAGTGGCAAGTGATTATGATATTAATATGGTATTGACCATAACTGCAAATTAAAAATTAAAATGCAAAACAAGAGCACAAAATTGAAAATCAGTTTTTTTATTCTTTTATCTGTTTTTTTGTTTTGCATTTTTAATTTTATTCCACAATTAGTATCGGCAGGATCAAGTGCTAATTTTCAAATTCAAATTTATTATGCTGAAAAAATTGAGAATATAGACACGACTATACCATCAATAGTAACAATAACTAATCCCAATAATTCAAGTCTTGAAATTAATACTCCAGACTATGTTTTAACTTCGGGGGACGAAGTAGAAACTACTATTCATTCTATTCCCAAAGCATCTGTTATAGATAGTAAACAATTACCAATTGGAAAATTAGGAGCTGAGGTTTTTTATAATATATCTTTCAAAAAAACAAGCGATGAAACTCCTGTTCACGTTTTTGATAAGGATATTACATTAGATTTTTCTTATGAAAATTCTGACATTAGTGGAATAAACGAAAGTACTCTAGGTGTTTATCGTTGGAATGGTTCAGCTTGGAGCCTTTTAACCGATAGCGTTGTAGATGAAAATTTAAACAAAATTACAGCAACTAGTTCAAATTTTAGCTATTTTGCTATTTTGGGCGATGCTCTTATTTCTTGTGGTGATAGTACTTGCAATGGTTCAGAAACTTGTAGTACTTGTTCTACTGATTGTGGAATTTGTCCTCCTTCTTGTGGTGATAGTACTTGCAATGGTTCAGAAACTTGTAGTACTTGTTCTGCTGACTGTGGAAGTTGTCCTAGTGGCGGTGGTGGTGGAGGAGGCGGAGGCGGAGGAGTCTATATTCCCCCCGTTACCAGTGCTATTTTTTCTGGACGAGCTTATCCTAAGAGTACTATTACTTTATTAAAAGACGCTCAAGTTGCAGCAACTACTATTACTGACGCTAATGCTAATTTTTCTTTAACTTTAAGCGGTCTTGCTGGTGGTAATTATATTTTCAGCGTATATTCGGAAGACAGCAAAGGTGTTCGTTCTTCTCTTTTAACTTTTCCGATAAGCGTAACTTCAGGAGCAACTACTAGTGTCGGAGGTATTTTTATAGCTCCCACAATTGCAGTTGATAAAAAAGAAGTAAAGAGGGGAGATGATATTCAAATTTTTGGACAAAGTACCCCTAACAGTGAAATAACAATTTCAGTTAATTCCGATGAAGAAATTTTTAGCAAAATACAATCCGATAAAAACGGTGTCTATTTATACAATTTTGATACAGCACTCCTTGAGATGGGAGATCATTCTACAAGATCAAAAGTAGCGCTTAATGGTAATATAAGTTCTTTTAGTAAAGTTGTATCTTTTGTGGTTGGAACAAAGAATGTTTATAATCCAATAACCCAAGTTGTTTCAAGGGGTGACGTAAATAATGATAAGAAGATAAATCTTGTCGATTTTTCTATTGCTGCTTATTGGTATAAAAAAGCATCACCGCCAGCAAACATTGATTTAAATAATGATGGCAAAGTCGATTTAGTTGATTTTAGTATTATGGCTTATTATTGGACAGGATGATATATGAACACACAACAAATTATAAAATTTAAAATAATTATTCTTATAGCCGTATTTCTGGTCCCTATATCTTCAGTTTTTGCGGCAGAAGTTTTTTTTGAAGTTGAAAGTCCGCAAATTAAAATGGGAGATGAATTTGAAGTCAATCTATTTATTAATACTGAAGAAGAAGACATTAATGCTATCGAAGGAAATATTATTTTTCCAGAAAAACTTCTTAAACTGAAAGAAATAAGAGATGGAAATTCTATTATTAATTTTTGGAATGAACGACCAAAAATAGGAAGTAATAATATTTTATTCTCAGGAATAATTCCTGGTGGTTATTTTGATAAAAGAGGTTTGATATTTTCAGTTATTTTTGAATCGATACAAGAAGGAGCTGGTTCTATTAAAATTACGAACACGAAAGCATTACTTAATGACGGTAAAGGGACAGAAACGAAGACGACAATTTCTGATTTTCAATTTGTTGTTTCTCAGTACGCACCAGCTTCACAATTAAAGACAATTGAAAAGAAAGATATTGATGTACCAGAAGAATTTAATGTAACAATAACAAAAGATCCAACAATTTTTAATGGAAAATACTTTTTAGTGTTCGCTACTCAAGATAAGGGTTCGGGAATTAATTATTATGAAGTATGCGAAGAAAGAAGAACTTGTGTTAGAGCAGAAAGTCCTTATCTTTTGCAAAATCAAAATCCAAATGAAGAAATTTTAGTTAAAGCAGTAGACAATAATGGCAACGAAAGAGTAGTTAGGCTTAACACACTATACAAAAATTATTTGTTTTATGTTATTATAACGATAGGAATAATTTTAATATTCCTAACTTATAAATTTTTATGGAAAAAATACAAAAAATAATATTTTTAAAATTTTTTGTTATTTTATTATTTACCTTTTTGGGTTTTTTGCCGACGTCTATACAAGCTGCAAGTTTGGTTTTTTATCCAGCTTCAGGTTCCTATACTGTTGGTGGTTCTATTCCAGTTAATGTCTATGTCTCTAGTTCTGATCAAGCAATGAATGCTGCTTCAGGAACTATATCATTCCCTCAAGATAAACTTGAGGTTGTTTCTATTTCTAAGGCGGGATCAATTTTTACTTTATGGGCCCAAGAGCCATCTTTTTCTAATAGTACTGGAACAGTTAATTTTGAGGGCATTGCGTTGTCTGGTTTCACTGGTTCGTCTGGAAAGATATTAACAGTTAATTTTAAGGTTAAATCTACTGGCTCAGCTCCTGTTTCTTTTTCTTCTAGTTCTGTTCTTGCGAATGATGGCCAAGGAACAAATATTCTTTCAAATTTAGGGACTGCAACGTTTACATTGGGTGAAGCGAAAGCAATAACAATAGAAGAGCCAGAAACTCCAGGTGTTCCTGTTGCACCGATAATATCTTCTTCAACTCATCCTGATAGTAGTAGGTGGTACAACGCAAGTACCGCAAAATTTAATTGGTCTTTGTCTCCAAGTATTACTGGGGTTCGTATCCTTGTTAATAAAATAGCAAAATCGATTCCGACAATGATTTCTACAACTTTAATTAATTCAAAAGAATTAAATAATATAGAAGATGGAATTTGGTATCTTCATCTTCAGTTCCGCAATATTAATGGCTGGGGAGAGGTTTCTCATTTCCGTTTTCAAGTTGATACTAAAAAACCAAATAGTTTTGATATCCAAGAAGTCAAAAGAGATAACTTAACTAATCCTAGAGTTAGATTTAGTTTTGTTTCCGAAGATGAAACTTCTGGTATTGATCATTATGAAATTCAAATAAATGAAGAAAGAATGCAAGACTGGCAAGATACTGGAAGCGGCATTTATGAAACTCCAATATTAAGTTATGGCAAATATCTTTTAATTGCTAAAGCTGTTGATAAGGCTGGAAATATGTCAGCCAATTCTGTAGAATTTACTATTAATCCTTTAGATACGCCAAAAATAACTGAATGTCCTGAAAAAGCGAAAAGTGGAGAAGTTTTTGATATAAAAGGAACGACATATTCTGATTCTAAGGTTGTTTTATGGCTTCAGAGAGAGGGGGAAGATGCTCAAGCGCTTATCACTCAAAGCGATAAAGATGGAAACTTTACTTTCACCATTAATGAAGAGTTAAGAGGTGGTAGCTATAAAGTATCAGTTGAGGTGGTCAATGATGAGGGCGCAAGAATTAAGTCAATAGAAAAAACGATTATTATCACTAATCAACCACTGAATTTTAATATAGGGCAATGGACAATAAGTGTTATCGCTATCATTATTTTACTTATTGCTATTATTGTTGGTTTAATTATTCTTGTTATATATTACTGGTCAAAATCACTTTTTATTAACAAGAAAAAAAATAAAGAAACACCACTAAATCATAATCCTAATTCAAATCCAAATATAATTAAGAGAAAAATTCCTCCTGAATATTTTGATTTAGTTAATTCAAAAAAGAAGAATTTCGAACTTAGGGTTGCTGAGTTCGAAGTAAAAGAAGGAGACATTATTATTTTAGAAGAGTGGGATCCTGATGCAAGCAAATATACAGGAAGAAAAATTGAAAGAAAAGTTGGTTATGTTTTAAACTTTAAATTAAACGATTTTGGACAAGAGGAATTGATAAAAGAAAAAGGACTAATAGTATTTTCTTTGGAAGACGAGTAAGTTGAATAAAAACAGTATTATGATATACTGTTTTTAGTTCGCCAAAATAAAGAGCGAAGAGTGCGTGATGGTTATGGATTTGCTTAAATTAATTACTGAACTTTTTTGCAAGGATGAACTTCGTTTTGCAAAGAACTTGGAAGCAGCGCATAGCACTGATCAAGATAATGGAAAGAGGTGTGATCGAAATGACCAAAGCTACTCGACTAATCTCTCAAAATAGGTGCGGAGGATGTTGTCTATCTTGCCCTAATAATCTTTGCGAATTTTACGAATCGAATCGTTTTTGTCTAAACTGTAAAAATATGCAGTGTACTAACAGTCAATTTTTTACAGGTTGCGATTATGTCTGTTTCGATTGTAAGATGAGTAATTGTATTAATCATCAATGCTTTAACACTAAAGAGCTTTTAAAACATTGTTAAATTCAGCCAGATGGCTGTATTTTTTTTGACAAAAAATTAAATCTATTCTATATATAATATATATAAATAAAAGCTTTCTGCTTCTTAGCAGATTTTTTAAATTATGGAGATTAGAAATATAGCCATTATTGCCCACGTAGACCACGGTAAAACAACACTAACAGATGCTTTAATGAGGCAAACTGGAGTGGCCGAAGAGGGCTTCACAATGGATACAAATGAATTGGAAAAAGAAAGAGGAATTACTATTTATTCAAAGAATGCCTCTGTCTTTTATAAAGACACAAAAATTAACATCGTGGATACTCCTGGACATGCTGATTTTGGTTCGGAAGTAGAACGTGTTTTGCGATCAATTGATTCTGTTTTATTGGTTGTTGATGCTCAAGAAGGACCGATGCCTCAGACTAAATTTGTTTTAAAAAAATCATTAGAGTTAGGATTGAAACCAATTGTTGTAATTAACAAGATTGATAAGCCAGCGTCTAGACCAGAAGATGTTAAAGAGATGGTCTTGGAACTATTCATGGATCTAGGAGCTAACGACGAACAGCTTGATTTTGAATGTATTTATGCTATCGGAAGAGACGGAATAGCTAAAAGAAGAATGGAAGATGAATCTAAAGACTTAACTCCATTATTGGATTTAATTTTAGAGAAAGTTCCAGCTGCAGCATCTGAAGAATTGACTGCTAAGCCATTAAGAGCTCAACCTTTTAATCTTGCATATGATAATTTCTTAGGAAGATTAGCTGTTTGCAGAATTTATGAAGGAAAGATTAAAAAAGGAGACGAAGTTTACATTAAAGGAATTAAAGAAGAAGCAAGAAAGGGAAAGATTATTAAAATATATACTTTTTACGGATTAGACAGAAGAGACTCAGAAGAAGCTATCGCTGGAGACGTTATTATGATTGCCGGCATAGCAGATATTTTTATTGGAGAAACTATTTGTGCTAATCCAGATCAAGAAGCATTACCCGTAATTAGCATTGATGAACCAACTATTTCATTAAACTTTTTAGTTAATAATTCTCCTTTTGCTGGAAGAGATGGAAAATATGTTACCAATAGACAAATAAGAGAAAGATTAGAAAAAGAATTAGAGGTAAACGTAGGATTAAAAATAGATTTTTCTTCAACAGATTTTTATAAAGTTTACGGAAGGGGAGAATTACATATTGCTATTCTTTTAGAGAAAATGAGAAGGGAAGGATTTGAATTACAAGTTTCTCAACCTCAAGTAATTATTAAAGAAGAAGACGGAAAAAAGCTTGAACCTTTTGAAGAGGTTATTATTGATGTTCCTGATGAAATGTCTGGTATTGTTATCGAAAAGCTTTCTAAAAGAAAGGGAATTATGACAGAAATGAGGCCAGAACAGGGACACACTAGGATTGTTTTTGAGATGCCAACAAGAGGACTATTGGGATATAAGCCAGACTTTGTCATGGACACTCGCGGAGAGGGCATTTTAGCCAGCAGAGTATTAGGTTTTAGACCATATGCTGGTGAAATTGAGATGAGAACTGTCGGTTCTATGACTTCGATGGTTACTGGCAAATCTTCAGGATTTTCTCTATGGGGATTACAGGAAAGAGGAGTATTATATATTGGTCACGCTGAAGAAGTTTACGAAGGAATGGTTATTGGAAATGTTTCTAAGGGAAACGATATGGCTGTTAATCCAACTAAAGGAAAAGAACTTTCAAATATGAGAGCTTCTGGATCTGATGAGGCGATAAAATTAACACCTCCTGTTAGAGTTACATTGGAGGGTGGATTGAGTATTATGAGCGATGATGAATATTTAGAAATCACTCCTAAAAATGTTCGTTTAAGAAAACAGTTTTTATCTGAGATTGAAAGAATAAGACAGAAGAGAAAAGACAATAAAAGTTAATGAATAAAAAAAAGAGGCTTGCACCTCTTTTTTAATTAATCAACTGAAATGAATTCTATATTATCAGAGTGATGATGGTCTCCGTCAAGCTTTAACCAATATTTTTTAATTTCCATATCAGGAAATCTTCCCTTAATTAATCCTTCAGCTTTCTTCATGTCTTCTATTTGAACGGCTTTTTCTTCTTCTTCGTCATCTATCTTATATGCTCCACAAGTACTGTGATTAGTTAATATCATTTCTCTTGAATCATGAGCATTGTATGAAATAGCAATCATGTCCAATATCCATTCTTTTAATTCACTGTTTTCTCCAGCCAATTCTTTGACTGAGCCAGCAACTGAAATAATGTCACTATTTTCTGCTCCAATACTTTTTAGCCAGTCTTTAAAGAAACCATTCTGCCTAAAATCCATACATTTAATAACCGTAGATACTTTTGTCATAATTTTTTATTATTTATATATTATTTATATATCATCTATAAAAGATATTTGTAAATAGCGAAAAAGTGAGACATCGTTCCTAGAAGAACAAGAATGTGAAATATTTCATGGAAGCCAAATTCTTTTGAAATATTCGGTTTCTTTTTTGCATAAATTACTGCTCCAACGGTATAAAAGATTCCTCCAATAAGAAGCCACATAATTGCTTCGAGACTAGTTGCTTTGTATAGTGGATAAATTACAATCAATACCATCCAACTCATTAATAAGTAAAGAGAAGTAGCAAACCAACGAGGAACCTTGGTCCAGAACGATTTAAAGAATACGGTTGATATTCCAGCAAGAGCTATAATCCAGATTGTTATCAATGTAGAAATTCCCCAGACTCCTTTAAGAGCAATCAAACAAAAAGGAGTATATGTTCCAGCGATTAAGATATATATCATTGCGTGGTCAATCTTTCTAAAAATATCGACTTCTTCGGGGGAGTGACCGAAAAGATGATAGATAGCACTAGAGGTATATAAGAAAAACATACTTCCTCCAAAAACAAAAAAAGAAACTATTTTTATTAAATCGTTTTGCTTGTAAGCGGAGTAAAGAAGAAAAATAGTTCCAACTAAAGAAAGTATTGCTCCGAATAGGTGACTTATTCCACTGATAGGATCCTTGATTTTCATATTGTTAATTTGTATTTTTTATGATATATCAATGTTAGCATTTTTTATAATATTTTCACACAGAACAAAGCAAGGAGGTAAGATTATGAATGTTGCTGAGAAGCTGGAGAACACTATTGAAGCTGTAGACTTTAATCCAAAGCTGCCGATTTTTATCGAAGAGCTTCCTGTATCGAACATGAACATCTATCTTTATGCCGAAGATAATATTCCCAAAGCTTATTATATTAATCACTACCTGGAACACAGAAGAGTAGATTATATCTCAGAAGAAATTGCAGTTTATAATTCTTCATTTGCAGTAAGGTTGAGAGCCTTGAATCAATTTCCGGAAATAGAAATTTTTCCCAACGTGAACGTTGATAATATAGGCAACCTTAGGGAATACATATTAAAAATGTTGGAAAAAGAAAATCAAAATGATGAGACTATTGATTGTAAAACATTTTCAGAATTATCTTATGCCCTATGGAAGAAAGGCAACAAGTACTCTTTTCCAATAATAAAGAATCTTGCTCCCAAGGATGCAAAATATTCAATTCAAGTCTGTGAAAAATTAAAAATTGAAATAAAGACCTAATCGTCTTTTTTTATTTTATATTTTTCTTTTAATACTTGAATTCGATTGTAAGAATCATTGATTTGCTCCGAAGATATTTCTCCTCTTTCAATTGCTTTTAAAATAATATCTACTGCATCGGATGGAGCTTTTTCATCGTAAGTTTTTCCATTGTTCGAAATAATTAGCATATCGCATCCAGCATTAATTGCTTTAATAATTGCTTCGTCGTATCCGTAATTATCAACAATTGCTCCCATTTGCATATCATCTGAAACAACAACTCCATTGAAATTTAGTTCATCTCTTAAAATGTTTTTAATAAATAAGGGAGAGAGCGTTGCCGGATAAACTGAATCAATATTTGTATTGATAATATGGGCAGTCATTACCATATCAGAATATCCATTTTCAATTAATTTTTGGTAGGGAATTAATTCATTTTGTTTGTATGTATTGGTTACATCCACCAATCCTAAATGAGAATCAGTAGTTGAACTACCATGTCCAGGAAAATGTTTAATCGCAGTGATGATATTATTTTGATGAAGTCCTTTGATAAAACTTGAGGCGTGTTCATAAACTTTTATTGGATCAGCACTAAAAGATCTTTCTAATTGTCCTATTATTGGATTTTCTGGATTAACATTAACATCAACATCAGGTGCAAAATCTAGATTAAATCCAAGAGCCTTTAATTCTTGTCCTAAGATATTAGCTTGATTTTCTGTTTCTTCAATAGTTTCTTTTCCCATTTGTTTAGCTGAAGGAATATTTTTAAAACCATATACTTCTTTTAGTCTATTTATTTGTCCTCCTTCAGCATCAATAGAAATAAAAAGTGGAGAAGACGAGTATCTATTTAAATCTTCAATTAGTTTTTTTGTCTGGTCATAGTTAATGATATTTCTTGGAAATTCTCCCGAAGGATTATCTTTATCAAAAAGGATTATTCCGCCTATATTTAATTCATTTATTGTTTTTGAAATGTAAGAGTTTTCGTCAATTTCAGTTCCACGAAATCCAATAATTAACATTTGTCCTATTTTTTCCTTTAATTTTTCATTATTAATTGGTTCATAATTTTCTTCTTCTTCTGGAAAATAAGTAACGCCCAAATAAATAATTATAGGAATAATAGCGATAATTATAATAATTTTTAAAATGTTATTCATTTTTATTTTCGTGTTTATACTGTATTTATAACACGAATAGTGTTTTATAAAAACATTGACATCTAAATGTATTTACTGTATCTTTATGGTATACACATTAGGTGTCGTGCTCTTCTCTACAGAGTAGTGAGAGTAGGTCGTTAATTAATCAATTTTTCAAAATTAAATGGAAAAGAAGCTATACGTAGGAAATCTTCCCTACAGCACAACAGATGCTTCTCTTAAGGATTTATTTGCAGCAGCTGGCAACGTAGCAGCAGCTAGCATCATTATAGATAAGTTTAGTAAGAGATCAAAAGGATTCGGTTTCGTTGAAATGGCCACTGAAGAAGAGGCTGCTAAGGCAAAAGAAATGTTCAACGGATCAGAAGTAGAAGGAAGGAAGATGATCGTTGATGAAGCAAGACCAATGAAGGAAAACAACTTCAGAGGTGAATAATCGTTAACAACTAAGGGCCCTTACTCGAGGGCCTTTTTTTATTTTCTTTTTAGTGTTAAAATATTTTTATATGACAAAACAAAAAGAAATATATAAATGTAATATTTGTGGAAATATTGTTGAAGTAACTCATACGGGTATGGGGCAACTTGTGTGTTGCGGACAACCAATGGAACAACAAATAGAAAAAGAAACTGACGAGGGAAAAGAGAAGCATGTTCCTGTGATTGAGAGAAAAGAAAACAGTATTTTAGTTAAAGTTGGAGAAGTTCTTCATCCGATGGAAGATGATCATTATATTGAATGGATAGAAGCAAATAATTGTAAGGTATTTTTAAAGCCAGGAGATAATCCTTCTGCTGAATTTAACATTTCGGGAGAGGTTTCAGTAAGAACATATTGTAATATACACGGACTATGGAAAGCAAAAGCGTAATTAATTTTGAAGATTTTGATAAAATTGATTTAAGGACAGGAAAAATACTTGAAGCAGAAAGAGTCGAAAACTCAGACAAGCTTTTAAAGTTGCAAGTTGATTTGGGAGAAGAAAAAAGACAGATTTTAGCGGGAATTGGTAAAGTATATACGCCCGAGGAATTGATTAATAAGACAGTCATTGCTATAATCAATCTTGAACCAAGAATGTTAATGGGACTTGAGAGTCAAGGAATGGTTCTCGCAGTAAAAGACAATAATAATTTATCGGTTTTGGTTCCGGAAAAAGAAATAATCCCCGGTTCCAAGATCAGCTAAAGGTCGCATAGATAATAAAATTAATTTATTTTTTAAAAAAATGGAAGCACAATATTTCGAAAAAGAGGCAAGAACAGAAAATCCCATGATTAAGACTTTAATGATAGCGGGAATTATTTTCTTATTTGTTTTAATAATTTATACTGTTTTTGCAATTCAAAATACCTCAAAAGCAACTCAATACATAGGTTCTTCTACGGGTGAGAATACTATTAATGTTTCTGAAGTTGGAACAGTTTATTCCGTCCCTGATGTTGCCTTAGTAACATTTACGACAATGACGGATGCTACAACAATTAACGCAGCATTGACTAATAATAGAGAAAAAACAAATAGGATTATAGACTTTTTAAAAAGACAAAACATTGCAGTAGCTGACATGAAGACAGTCGATTTCAATATTTATCCTCAATATGAATGGCAAACAAAGGGAGTCGATTTAACTGTTTATCCACTAGGCAAAAGAGTCATTGTTGGTTATGAGGCTGTTGAATCAGTTGAGATAACCATGAGAGATAATAATGAAATTGGAAGAAATATCCAAGGTTCTCTTGAGGCCGGGGCTAGTCAAGTTTCAGGTTTAACCTTTATAATTAGTAACGAAGAAGCACTTAAAAAACAAGCTAGGGAATTAGCTATTGCCAATGCTCAAGCTAAAGCAACAGAAATTGCCAAGAACTTAAAAGTTGGACTAGGTGATCCAGTAAGTTTTACTGAGTCTTATTATTCTCCAGTTTATAACTCAAAAGGGGTGGCTACTTCTGGAACAGGAAGTAATTTCCAAATAGTTGTTGGAGAAAATAAAATAGAAGTAACGGTTAACGTTTCTTACGAAATCAAATAACATATGAAAGTTGAAAAAAAGATAATTTTATTAATAGTAATATTGCTGGTTATTGTTCTGGCTATTTTTCTTTTAATGAAGCCGAAAGAATTAATGGCTCCAAATGATGCGGAAAATACAGATCAAGCCAGTTTAGTAAATAAAATGGACGAAGTTAAAATAGAAGTATTACAAGAAGGAACAGGAGAGGTTTCGAAAAAAGGAGATACTCTTACTGTTAACTATACAGGAACATTAACAGATGGAACTCAGTTTGATTCAAGTGTAGGAAGAGCACCATTTTCTTTCACACTAGGAGAAAATAGAGTCATTCAAGGTTGGGAACAGGGAATGCTTAATATGAAAGTTGGAGAAAAAAGAAAGTTAACTATTCCTTCAGACTTAGGATATGGTCCCCAAGGTTACCCTGGTGTTATTCCAGGCGGCGCTACTCTAATATTTGAAGTTGAATTAATGAAAATAAATTAATTAAAAGGCCCCGCTCTCGGGGCTTTTTTGTTTCTCTGAATTATGTTAATATTTTCATATGTCAAGTAAAAAAGAGAAAGAATTTGAAGAGATGACTAAGGATGTTTTTTTATGTAAAAAGTGTGTTTTATGCAAGAAAAGAAAAGCTCCAGTTATTGGATATGGAAGTTTAAAAGCAAAAATAATGTTTATTGGAGAAGCTCCAGGAGCTAAAGAAGATGTAACTGGAATTCCTTTTTGTGGAAGGTCTGGTAAGTTTTTAGACGAATTATTGAAATTAAATAAGATAGACAGGGAAAAAGTATATATTTGTAATATCATCAAATGTAGACCACCAGAAAATAGAGACCCTGGAGAAAAAGAGATTAAGGCTTGTAGTCGTTTTATCGAAAAACAGATTGAAATTATTTCTCCAAATGTTATTTGTCCTCTAGGTAGACATTCAATGAAGTTTGTCATGGAAAGATTCGGACTTGTTAACGATATTGATGTTATTGGAAAAATTCATGGAAAGGTTTTTAAAGGAAAAGAAATAATTATTCCTTTTTATCATCCAGCAGTAGCATTATATAATCCAAAAATGAAAGATGTCTTAAAGAAGGATTTTAAAATATTAAAAAAATATGCTGATTAAAGTTAAGGCTTTTCCTTGTTCAAGAGAAGAAAAGATAGTTAAAAAAAGTGCTGATAGCTTTGATGTTTTTGTTTGCGAAGAAGCGGAAAGAAATATGGCTAATAAAAGAATTATTGAATTAATAGCAGGTTATTTTAATGTTCCTCAACACAAAGCAAAGATGATTAAAGGGTTTAAAGAGTCTAGTAAGATTTTTGATATTAAAGATTAAATCTGATAATATACAGATATATGATACAACAATTATTATTAAATGAAGCGTTAGCATCAGCAATATTAGCTTGGTTTACTGCTCAAACAATAAAGGCTATTTTTTTAACTATAAAACAAAAGAAATTTAGGTTTGATTTGTATTCTTTGCCAGGAGGATTTCCTTCTTCTCATAGCGCTACTGTTACTGGATTATCAATGGCGGTAGGAATGATGTCTGGATTTGATTCAGTTCCTTTCGCTATCGCAGTTAGCCTAGCTTTCTTCATGATATATGATGCAAAGGTTATTAGGGGTGCAGCTGGAAAACAAGCTCAATCCTTAAATGTGTTGATAGAAATGTACAACGAAGAAGAGGGGGAAGATATGAATAAGCTAAGAGAAAGATTGGGTCATAGTGCAATTGAAATAGCTGGTGGAATTATTATCGGAGTATTAGCAGCGATTTTAATTGTTGGATAATATGGATTTGCCTGAAGATTACAAAAAAGGTTTTAAAGATTTTTTAAGAGTAAAAATTGATTTATCAAGAAGGCCGTTAATACCAAGAGATGAAACCGAATATTGGGTAAGTGTTGCAATTAAAGAAATTAAAGAGGGAGCGGAATGTCTTGATTTATTTGCTGGTTCAGGATGTATAGGAATATCAATTTTAAAGAATGTTAGAAATTCTTTTTGTGATTTTGGAGAAAAAGAAGATTTATTTTTAGAACAAATAAAAATTAATCTTGATTTAAATAATATAGATAAAGAAAGATATAATTTAATTAAGACGAATGTTTTTTTAAACATTAAAAAAAAGTACGATTATATTTTAGCTAACCCTCCATATGTTGCAGAAGATAGAATCGATGAAGTTGGAGAAGATGTTAAAATGTTCGAACCATCCATTGCCTTGTATGGTGGTAGAGATGGAATGGAGTATATTAAAATTTTCTTGGAGGAAGCAATTAATTATTTAAAAGATAATGGAATTATTTATCTTGAATTTGATCCAGAACAAAAAGATTCAATAGAAGAAATAATTAAGAACAAATATTCAAGATTCAATTTTTTAAAAGATCAGTTTAATAAATACAGGTTTGTTAAAATAGAAAAATAATATGTGGGAATATGTTTTATTGGGTTTTTTACAGGGGATATTTGAGTGGATACCGGTTTCAAGCGAAGGAGTGGTAGCTATATTTTCTAATTATTTAATTAAAGATTTTAATAGTGTTGATTTAGCTTTATTTCTACATCTAGGAACAGTGCTTGCAGTAATAGTTTATTTCTGGAGAGATTGGATTAATTTAACTTTATTTAAAGATAAAGAGTTTTTAAGATTTTTTATTATCGTAACTTTTATTTCTGGAACATTGGGATTTTTTGTTTATAAAATGGCTAGAGATGTTTCTATGGGTTCAGGGCTTTTAGCTTTGACAGGTTTGGGTTTACTATTAACATCATGGTTTCAAAAGAAAAATATCAAGCTAAATATTAATAAAGATTTATCTTCGGTTATTGTCGGATTATTACAAGCATTTTCAGCTATTCCTGGAGTTTCTCGTTCTGGTTCAACGATATTTGGACTGTCTTTAACTGAAAACAATCCAACTGAAATATTAAAGAAATCGTATATAATATCAGTGCCGATAGTATTGGGCTCGTCTTTATATCTTTACTTAAATAATCCCACCATTGCTTCTTACTCTTGGATTGCAGTATTTTTTAGTTTTATTTTTGGAATAATATCATTGAAGCTTTTATTAGATTTTTCAAAGAAAGTTAATTTTTCTAAGTTTACTTTAATATTCGGATTCCTTTGTTTATTGGGAGCTTTAATTGAATTTTTAATGTAAAATGATTGATAAAATACTTAAAGAGTTGAAATCTAAAAAGAACATTGAACAAGCAAAGGGATTGTCTAGATTTTTTAAAACCGGAAAAGGGCAATATGGAGAAGGAGATATTTTTTGGGGAATTAAGGTTCCAGTTATAAGAGAAATAGTTAATAAATTTAAAGAGGCCTCCCTAATAGATATTCAGGAATTATTAAATAGCAAAGTTCATGAGCATAGGCTTACTGGATTATTAATCTTAGTTGAAAGAAATAAGAGAGCAGAAAACAAAAAAGAAATTTACGATTTTTATTTAAAAAATACTAAAAATATTAATAATTGGGATTTAGTAGATTTAACCGCTCCTCATATTATTGGCGGTTTTCTTTTAGAAAACAAAAAAGAAAGAAAAGTATTATATTCTTTAGTTAAATCAAAAGATTTATGGGAGAGAAGAATTTCTATTTTATCTACTTTTACTCTTTTAAGAAATAAAGAATACGAAGACGTTTTAAAGATTTCAGAAATTCTTTTAAAAGATAAGCACGATTTGATACACAAGGCAGTTGGTTGGATGTTGAGAGAGTTGGGCAAGAGAGATAAGGATGTAGAGATTAAATTTTTAGAAAAATATTATAAAGTGATGCCAAGAACAATGTTAAGATATTCGATTGAGAAGTTTAATTTAAAAGAAAGAGAAAAATATATGAAAAAAGAGGCATAATTAGCTTCCTTTTTTATTTTATTCATTATATAATAGATTCAAAAGAAAATGTTTGATTTTATTAATAATTTTTATATTTATTATTACGTCATTGCAGTATTAATTGTTTTACTGTTTGTTTTTGTTTTCTGGTTTAATAAGAGAAACAAAGCTAAAGCATTAAAAGAATCTTTAGAGTTTGTTTTATTTTCAGTTAGGATGACTAAAGATTCTACTGAAGAAACTCAGAAGGCAGGTAAACAAGAAAAAGATTGGATAAGATTAATGGAAGATTTTTATAGTAGTTTAACCTCTTTTAATAAGGAAGGAGTTTTTGGAATAGATCCATGGATTGCGTTAGAAATTGGAAAAATAAAAGAGCAGATAATTTTTTATGTTGCTGCTCCTAAAAGATTTGAAGGTTTCATAGAAAAAGAAATATATAGTATCTATCCTAATGCTCAGATAGAAAAAACAGATGATTATAATATATTTTCCCCAGCTGAAAATATTTCTTGCGGATATTTAAAGACAACGAAACCCTTTTATCTTCCTATAAAAACATATAATTATATTGAAACAGATCCATTATCCAGTATAACTAATGTTTTAACGAAGCTTAATGAGAATGAAGAAGCAGCTATTCAGGTTGTTATAAAAAAGGGTAACAATGATTGGTATACTAGAGCGAAAATGATTATTGACGAGGTTGCTCAAGGAAAGAATTTTAATCAAGCAATTGGAGCTACTAGTTTTTTGAGTGCTGCCAAAGGAAAAGAAGAAAATAAATTGACTTCACCTAAAGTTGATGAGACTCTTTTGAAAATGCTTGAAGAAAAAATAAGCAAGGATAATTTTGAAGCAAATATTCGTTTGGTTGTTTCAATAGAAGACAAAAAGAGATGTGAAGAAGTCTTTATGCAAATGTCCAATTCTTTTGAACAATTTAATTCTCCAAAGACAAATAACTTTAGATTAACGATGCTTAAGGGAAGAAGTGCTTCTGATTTAATTTATCAATACAGTTTTAGATTGTTTGAGCACTCACAAAGAAATATTTTAAATTCTGAAGAATTAACTAGTATTTTTCATTTTCCAACTCCACTAACTTCAACTCCTAGTATCAAGGGAGTAAAAGCGAAAAACTCTACTCCTCCCGCCAACTTACCGAGAGAAGGATTGTTATTGGGATATAATGAATATAGAGAAGAAAAGAAAGATATTAAAATGAAAAGTGACGATAGAAGAAGGCATACTTATGTTATTGGTCAAACCGGAACTGGTAAATCTGCTTTATTATCTAATATGGCTTTGCAGGACATTAAGAATGGTGAAGGAATCGGATTATTAGATCCTCATGGAGATTTGGTTGATGATATTTTGAGTAAGATTCCCAATGAAAGGATAGGAGATGTTGTTTTGTTTGATCCAACCAATCTAGAGAGATCGGTTGGTTTAAATATGCTTGAATATGATAAGCGTTTTCCCGAACAAAAAACCTTTATTGTGAATGAGATGATTAATATTTTCGATAAGTTGTATGATTTAAAGCAAACAGGAGGACCGATGTTTGAACAATACACCAGGAACGCTTTAATGCTTTTAATGGATGATCCTGACGAAGTATATACTCTAATGGAGGTTCCTAAGGTTATGGCTGATGCAGGATTTAGACACAGATTATTAGCTAAATGTAAAAACGTATTAGTTAAAGAATTTTGGGAAAAGCAAGCTGAGCAGGCTGGAGGAGAAGCAGCATTAAAAAATATGGTTCCATATATTACTTCTAAGTTTGACACTTTTATCTCCAATGATTATATGCGTCCGATTATTGGACAAACCAAAAGTTCATTTAATTTTAGAGAAATATTAGACAATAGAAGAATATTCTTAGTTAATCTAAGTAAGGGAAAATTAGGAGAGATGAATAGTTCTTTGCTTGGTTTGATTATGACTAGTAAATTAGCGATGGCAGCTTTTTCTAGAGCTGACACTCAAGAGAGTGAAAGAAAAGATTTTTATCTATATATTGATGAGTTTCAAAACTTTGCTACAAACAGCATTTCTCAAATATTATCTGAGGCAAGAAAATACAGATTATCATTAATTATTTCTCATCAATTTATTGGACAACTTCCTGACTTAATTAGGGATAGCGTTTTTGGTAATATCGGAACAATAATTTCCTTTAGAGTTGGAGCTGAAGACGCTCAATTTTTAGAAAAAGAGTTCATTCCAATCTTTAATGCTCAAGATTTAATCAATATTGACAACTTTAATTTCTATGTCAAAATGATGATGGATGGACAGATATCTAAACCTTTCAATATAAAAACCTATCCTCCAATTAGGGGAGACTTTGAAAGAGTCAAGGATATTAAAGAATATTATGCTTTAACTTACGGAAGAAGTAAGGATTTTATAGAACAGGAAATAAAACAAAGAAGAATTTAATAAACAATAAATAATATGAATGAATCAAAAGAGCCATTAAAAGAACAACCAGAGAAAACCAGAGCTCAAATTGCCGAAGAAGAGCTTGCAAAAATGAAAGTAGAAAATACAAAACAACAAGGAGATTATAAGCCTGAATTTGATCAGTACTTAGCTAATAAGGGCGAAGATTTGGATGAAGAACCATTAATACAACAACCAGAAAAAACCAGAGCTCAAATTGCTGAAGAAGAGCTTGCAAAAATGGAAATACTTAATACTAAATATGTAGGTGAAGACGAAGAATTACCAATAAAACAATCCAACACAGAAGAAGTAAAAACTCCTGAGAAAGGGAAAACTTCAGAAGAAGTAAAGAAACCAGAAGAAGTAAAAACTCCCGAGGAGACAAAATCTGAAGAAACAAAGAAAGCTGAATTAGAAGCTAGAGAAGAGAAGAAAGCTAGAACAGAGAGAGCAATCGAAAATCTTAAAGCTTTGTTTGACAACAAAAACAAAATGTTTGCTCAAAAAGAAAAACAAAAAGAGTTGTCATATAAATTCAAAGCCTTTTTTGGTGCTAAAGATGGTGAACCAGTAGCAGCAAATGAATATAGGGCTGTTTATGAGGAATATGAAGAAGCATTAAGAGATGTTCAATCTCTTACAGGAAAAACAGAAGATCAGATCATTAAAGAATATTTAAGCGGTAAAGAAAGTGACGAAGGTTCTGTTGAAAATATAAATAAAAAATTGAGCGATATAGAAGATATATTAAAAGAAAACGAAGAAGGACAAAGTAAAGAAAAAAAAGATTTAATAGAAAAGCTTACAGGAATAAAAGATGAAAGGGTAAAGCTTGCTATCAAAATTGCCATTGCTGGAGGAATGATTGCTTTTCCTGTTGCTGGAATAGCGGCTGGAGCTGTAGGAATGGGACTAGGAGAGGTACTAATTGGTTATTCTTTTATTCATTATTCATCTGCTCTAGGATTAGCAGCTGGTAACACGGCTTTCGCTATTACTGGTATTGGTGGCGGAGGAGCTTTGATACATAAAATATGTAGAGATTTGGAAGATGCAGAATCTAGAATTCCACAAGATACAAAAGAGAAACAAGAGGAAGTTTCTACATCAGAATCTTCTATTCCTCCAATAGAATCTATTAATGAAATAGACCTTTTTAATGAAATAATTAAGAAAAAAATAACAAAAGAGGAAGAACTTGATCAAATTGTTAATCAAGCTGAAGATTTTGAGGGCTTATTTAAAGAATTAGCTAAGAAAAAAATAATAAAAGATGATGAGTTTAAGCAGGTTGAAAATTTCGAAGATTTATTTGAGAAACTTCACGAGATATTTAAAGCGAAACCTTATATATATTCAGAATTAAAAGATAAGATAAATCACCTAGCTGAAGAAGGAAATCAACAAATAGATGCTTATAAGGATGTTCCTGTTGAGGGAGGATTAAATGCAAAAGTTCAAGAATTAATTAATAAAGGAGCAAAAGAGAAAGATTTAGATTGGATAGAGTAATTTATATAATTAATTAAAATAGTAAATAAATTATGGCTTCAGATAAAATAATAATTAAAGGAAAAGAGATAGATATAATGAAAGAACTTGGAGTAGATCAAGCTCCCCTTGAAATTCAAGAAAAAATAGCAGAGAGAATGACAGATATAGTTTTAAGAAGAAGTGTTATGAAAGCGTTGGAGGGCTTCCCCGAAGAAGAAATTAAAAACATTAATGCTGGATTAACTTCTGGAAATACCGAAGAAACTATTAAAATATTAGATGAGAAAATTCCTAATTTTGATAAAATATTATCTGAACAGATTGTTTTATTACAAGAAGAACTTTTAAGTAAAAAATAAGATGCAAGAAAAAATAGAAAAAACAGAAATAGGAGAGACTATTAACTTAGAACAAACTAAAGAGGGACAAGACGATAATCGTGAAATCGAAGTAATAAGAGAGAGTAAAGAACCGAACAAAGAAGATTTTCTTAAGAAAATATACAATAATGAGAGTACGGTAGGCGCAAAGATAGAAGGTAATGAAATAAAAAATATTGCCGAAGAACAAAAAATTAATGGTTTTGTTAAAGAATTTCGCATCTTTGGTTCTAGGGTGATAAATAAAGCCAGAAAAGTTTTGGGAGCATATGGTTTAGATGAGTTGCATGACAAGATAGTTGATGAGAATAAAAACAACAATAAAAAGTAAGATTATTAAGTAAATAATTTTTTGCAAACTGAGGACGCATGTCCTTTTTTGCTTTTCTAATTTGTGGTATAAGAGTATTAATGGAGTCTGATTTATTAACTAAGTTAAATAAAGAGCAGAAAGAGGCTGTTACCTTTGATAAGGGGCCTCTTTTGATTGTTGCGGGCGCTGGAACGGGTAAAACTACTGTTTTAACTCATCGAATAGCTTATTTAATTAAAGAAAAGGGGATTAAGCCAGAAGAAATATTGGCTGTTACTTTTACCGAAAAAGCTGCCAGAGAAATGGAGGAAAGGGTCGAGAAATTACTTCCTTTTGGATATTACGATTTTTGGATATCAACTTTCCATTCTTTCTGCGATAGAATTCTAAAAAGATATGGATTAAGTATTGGAATTCCGACTAATTACAAGTTATTAGAACAGACTGGAAGCTGGATTTTAATTAAAAAGAATTTTGATAAGTTTAATTTTTTAAAAGAATATCGTCCTCTTGGAAATCCAACTAAGTTTATAGAAGCTCTAGTTTCTCATTTTGGTCATTGCAAGAATGAAGGCATTTATCCAGAGAATTATCTAGAGCATGCTGATTCTTTAAAATTAAATATAGATGATATTCCTGTTGGATCTAAGTCAGTTAAATCAAAAGACAAAAAAGACCTAACTAATAAACAGTCAGAATACGAGAGAATAAAAGAAGTGGCTGAGGCTTATCATGTTTATCAAAAACTTTTACTTGATAATAATGTTTTAGATTTTGGTGATTTAATAAATTATACATTAAAATTGTTCGACAAAAGACCAGAGATTTTAGAGAAATATAGAAATCAATTTAAATATATAATGGTTGATGAGTTTCAAGATACTAATTGGGTTCAGTATGAGTTAATTCAAAAAATAGCTTATCCAGAAAATAACATTACAGTGGTTGGAGATGATGATCAGTCAGTGATGGGTTTTCAAGGAGCTTCATTTAATAATGTGTTGAGGTTTAAACAGGACTATTCTAAATCAAAAGAAATCGTTTTAGTTGAAAATTATAGATCGCCTCAAAATATTCTTGATTTATCATATCAATTTATACAATTAAATAATCCTAATCGTTTAGAGTATCAGTTAAATGAAATAGAGGGGATTAATAAAAGAGCAGAAGAGAGGGGAATAGATTTAAAATCATTTAAGAAAGTTGATAAAAAACTAAAAAGTAACCAAGTAAAATCAGGAGCTATAGAATTACTTGGCTTTGAAACAATTGATGATGAAGTGTCGGGAGTTGTTAATAAGATTTGGGAATTGAAAGAAATTGATAATAAAGCAGAGTTTTCTGATTTTGCTATTTTAACTAGAACCAATGAATCGGCTAATAATTTTAGTCGAGCATTAGAGCGGGCTGGTATTCCTTATCAATTCGTTTCTTCAAAAGGTTTATATACTAATCCTTTAATACTTGATTTGATTTCTTATCTTAAGGTTATTCTTAATTTTTATGATTCTCCTAATTTCTATAGAATATTAAGGATGATGGATTTTTCTCCCGAAGAAGTTTCGAGAATTATTCAATACAGCGACAAAAAAGGAATTCCAATATTCGAAGCCATAACAGATAGTCATCTTTTAAGTAAATTTACTTCGGATACGGTTGTTAAATTAAGAAAGATTGTTGAAAGGCTAAAGAAGCATTACAAACTATCAAAAGAAAGGAATGCTAGCGAAGTTTTTATTCATATTATTAATGATTTAGAATATGGAAAGTATATTCCAGAAAGCAATGAAGAGAGTTTGAAAAAGTGGGAGATGATTGATCAATTTTTTGAGAAGATTAAAAACTTTGAAAATTCACAAGCTGATCCAACTATTCTTTCTTTTATGGAAAACCTACAAATGGAATTAGATGCTGGAGAAGAGGGTTCTATAAGAAATAGTATCGATTCGAGCTTTGAAGCGGTTAGAGTTATGACCATTCACTCTTCAAAAGGCCTTGAATTTAAATATGTTTTTTTAACTAATTTAGTTTCAAGAAAGTTCCCTTCTGATCAGAAAAAGAATCCAATAGAAATTCCTGAAGCTTTAATTAAAGAAGTTCTACCAGAAGGAGATTTTCATATGCAAGAAGAAAGAAGATTGTTTTATGTTGCTTTAACGAGGGCTAAAAGGGGAATATTTTTAACTTGGGCTGCTGATTATGGAGGCAAAGATTTAAAGAAACCTTCAAGGTTTTTAATCGAATCAGGATTAATAACTGAAGAAGTATTAAATAAGCAGAAATTTACAAGAAGTTCTGGTTTTTGTATTAAACGTTCGATGGGATTTAAATTAGAATCGAATGAAACAAATGGTTCTGGGCGAGATTTAAAAATATTTCTTCCTGATCATTTTTCTTATTCTCAATTAGAATCTTTTAGAAAGTGTCCTTTGGGGTACAAGTTTGGAAGTATATTTAAAATACCGATAAGAGGAAAATCAGTGTTTAGTTTTGGAAAAAGTATTCATCAGACATTGCATAGTTTTGTTTTGGAATCATTAAAATTTTCTTCAGTTGAACAGAAATCTCTTTTTGGTAAAAATGCTAGTTCGGGAGTATTGAGTTTCGAAGATTTATTAAAAATTTATGAAAAAGAATGGATTAGTGATTGGTATGAATCTTCAATAATTAAAAAAGAATTTTATGAAAAAGGAAAACAAAGCCTAAAGCTTTTTTACGAAGATTTTATTAAAAATAAACCAGAGATTCTTTTTATTAATGAAGAACCAGCATTAGAAAAGAATTTTAATTTAAAGTTAAATGGGGATGTTTTTATAGGTACTATAGATAGGATAGATAAATTGGGTGATGGAGTAGAAATTATAGATTACAAAACAGGTTCACCTAAAAAGACGTTAGCCAAAGAAGAAAAACTTCAACTTATGATTTATGCTGTGGCAGCAAAAAAGGTTTTAGGATTAAATCCTCTTAAATTAACCTATTACTATCTTGACGATGGAACAACTTGTTCTTTTAACATTAAAGAAGGAGATATTGAAAATACAGAAACAGAAATTAGAGGATTATTAGAGAAAATTAAAAGGAGTAATTTTAAGCCTACACCCGGATGGCATTGCCAATATTGTGATTTTAAAGATATTTGCGCTCACAGGAAGATTTGAGGTATAATTATATATATGAAAAAAACAAAATTAACAATATTAGGAGATGGAGCATGGGGAACAACCTTGGCTATTCTATTATCTAAAAATGGACATGAGGTTACGGTTTGGAGCGCTTTTCCTGAGTATTTGGATGTTTTAGACAAAGAAAGGGAGAATAAAACATATTTAAAGGGAATAAAAATTCCTTCTAATATTGTTTTTGAAAAAGATTTGGGTAAGGCAATTGAATTTGGTGAATATATTGTTTTCAGTATTCCATCCAAATTTTTTAGAGACGTGGCTAAGAAGATTAAAAAAGAAAATGTTTCTTTAAGAGGGAAAGTATTTATTAATGTTGCTAAAGGATTAGAACAAAAAACATTAAAGAGAATGACAGAAATTTTAAAAGAAGAATTGGGAAATGTTCAAACTGCTATTTTGTCTGGTCCAACGATTGCTGTTGAAGTAGCAAGAGAATTACCAGCTTTAGTCGTTGCTGCTTCAAAAAATCATTCTGTTGCTAAAAGAATTCAAGACATATTTAGTAATGAATATTTTAGAGTTTATACCTCTACAGATGTTGTCGGAGTGGAACTTGGCGGACCTTTAAAAAATATTATTGCCGTGGTGGCAGGAATATCTGATGGGCTTGGTTTTGGTTCCAATGCTAAGGCAGCAGTACTTTCTCGAGGAATTGTAGAAATACAGAGGTTAGGAGAAAAAATGGGAGCCAAAAGAAAAACTTTCTATGGCTTGGCAGGATTAGGAGATTTGTCTACTACCTGCATTAGCCCTGAAAGTAGGAATAGAACCTTGGGAGAGAAAATTGCGAAAGGACAGAAATTAGAAGATATTGTTAATTCAACTTCGAGCATAATTGAGGGAGCAACAACCACTGAAGCAGTATATCAATTGAGCAAAAAATACAAAGTAGATATGCCAATTGTCTCGTCTGTGTATCAAGTTTTATACAAAAATAAGGATCCTAAGGATGCTTTAGCTGATATGATGACCAGAAAAAGAAAGCCAGAATAGTCTTGAAAAAAATGGTTTTTTAAGATAAAGTTAAATAAAGAATAATAATCAAAAAAAATGAAATTAAATATTTTTATCGAAAACCCAAAAGGAAGCTCAAATAAGTATGAATTAGACAAGGAGTCAGGAAAGATAATGCTTGATAGAGCCTTGTATTCGTCTGTTTATTGGCCCTTTGAGTATGGTTTTATAGAAAACACACTATCAGAAGATGGAGATCCTTTAGACGCCGTAGTATTAGTCAATGAGCCAACTTTTCCCGGTTGTATCATTCCTTGTAAGATTATTGGAATGTTAGACATGGAAGATGAGAGCGGAATTGATTATAAGATTATTGCTGTTCCTGATGACAAAATTGATCCAAGATTTAAACATATTAACAGTATTGATGATTTGCCAGAACATCAGAAAAAAGAACTTCAAGAATTTTTTGAAATATATAAAAGACTTGAACCAAATAAGTGGGTTAAAGTAGTAGGATTCAAATCAAAAGAAGAAGCAGAAGAAGCAATAGAAAAGTGTAAAAAATAAAATTATGGAAAATACAAACAAGACATATAAAGTAAATAAGGAAAAGTGCCTTGGTTGCGGAAGTTGTTCTTTGTCTTGTCCAGAAGGAACAGAAATGGATGCTGATGGTAAGGCAAAAGTTATTAGCTCTGCTAAGGTTGAAGAATGTGGCGGTATAGATTTATGTCCCTACGGAGCAATTGAAGTTGAGAATGGAGTCGAGGCTGAAGAGACGGAAGATTAATTATTTTAAATTATTATATACAATTAACCCAAGTCATTGGGTTAATTTATTAAAATGAGTTTGTTAGAAATAAAAAATTTAGTTGTTGAAACTAATGGAAAAGTAATTCTTAACGGAGTTGATTTGAAAATTAAGACAGGAGAAGTCTTTGCTCTTTTGGGTCCCAACGCAAGCGGTAAAAGCACTCTTGCTAAAACTATAATGGGTTTACCGGAATATAAAATTAAGAAAGGAGAGATTGTTTTTAAAGGAAAAGATATCAAGAGGTTAGCTTTAGAAAAACGAGTTAAGGAGGGGATTGCTTTAGTTTTTCAAAATCCTCCCGCTTTACAAGGAATAAAGCTAGAAAAATTATTAAATTTGATTTCTAAAAAAAAGAGTGGATACGAAGAAAAGCATCTAAATCTTTTAGAAAGAGATGTTAATGTTAATTTTTCTGGCGGGGAGAAGAAAATATCTGAACTGATGCAGGTTCTTGCTTTAAATCCTGACTTAATGATTTTAGATGAAATAGATTCTGGTTTAGATATTAAAAAAAGAGAAGAAGTGGTAAATATTATTAAGGAAAAAGTTAAAGACGGAATGTCGGTTTTAATTATTACCCATCAAGGAGAAATATTAGAGCAAATCAATCCTAATAGAGTCGGTATTACAATGGAAGGAAAAATTATTTGTGAAAGTACTGATTTTAGAAAAGTTTTAAAAAATATTAAAGAAAATGATTATGCCAAGTGCAGACAGTGTAAAAAAATGTAATCCCGATTTTTTATTGATAGATAATGACGTAAAATTTATCAATAAAAGCGAGGAGGTATTGATTTTATCTAGTATTGACGCTTGGAACTCTTTGAATTGGACTAAGAAATATTTTGATGGAAAGCCGAAAGGAGGATATTTTATTTGGGTTAAGAAACAAATTGATTTTCCTTTATCTACCTGTGTTAATATAGCTTCTTTTGAAGTGAAACAAGATTTGCAAAATTTAATGGTAATCGAAGAAGGAATAAAAGCTAAGGCGAACGTTCTTTGCAGTTCTTTAAAGAATAATCTTTTGGGAACACATAGGGCCAAGGGTAAGTTAATTTTAAAAAATGGGGCTTCTTTGGAATATAATCATATTCATAAATGGGGGAGTATGGATAATGTTTTTCCTGATTATGAATTTATCCTAGAGACTGGTTCGTCTTTGGATTATAATTATTCCAATATGTTTCCCCCCAAAGAATTAAATATTAAGAACAAGATAATTTGTGGAGATAATTCATCAGTTAATTTAAGCATTTCTATTAACGGTATCGATTCTAATATTAAAATAAAAGAAGAAGTTTTTTTAAGCGGAAAAGGAGCACAAGCTATTTCTAAATTGAAATTAGTAGGAAGAAAGAACTCTAATATTGTTGCCGAAAGTTCAATTATTGCCAAAGAAAAATCTAAAGGACATATTGATTGTCAAAGCTTGATGATTGATAATAAATCAAAAATATCATCTATTCCTTTGTTAGTTTGTGAAAATAAAGATGCACAAATTACTCACGAAGCTTCTATTGGTAGGGTTTCTGAGGAACAATTAAATTATTTAAGAGCTAGAGGATTAAACGAGAAACAAGCTATTGATTTGATTGTTTCAGGATTCTTAAAAGCTTAAACAATATGAAAATTACAAAAAAAACCAAGCTATCTGAATTGATAGACAACAAGAAAGCACAAATAATTTTAGAAAAATATGATTTTCCTTGTCTTTCTTGTCCTCACGCTAGATTCGAAATGGAAGCTTTGGAATTAGGAAGTGTTTGTGAAATGTATGATATTGACTCGACTAAGCTAATTAAAGAATTAAACGAAAAGTTAAACAAGAAATGAAGCAATCTTCGTTTATTTTTTTAATGCTTTTAATTTTGAATATTTTAGTTTTTCCTTTTGTTGTTATTTTGTCTTTACCGGCTTACCTTGAGGTAAGCTTTTTTGATGTCGGACAAGGAGACTCTATTTTTATCGAAGCTCCAGGGGGTTATCAAGTATTAATTGATGGTGGTCCAAATTATTTTAAAGTTCTGGACGGTTTATCTCAAGAAATGCCTTTTTACGACAAAGAAATAGACTTAATTATATTATCTCATCCAGAAAGCGATCATATGACGGGGTTATTTTCTGTATTAGAAAATTACAAGGTAGATAATATTATATGGACAGGGATGGAAAAAGATGGAGAGAAGTTTGAAACGTGGAAAAGATTAATTAACGAAGAAGGAGCTAATATTTATTATGCTAATGCTGGTGACACTGTAAATATGGGAGATTTAAGATTAGAAATAATCAATCCCAAGAAATCCTTAATAGGAGAAAGAGTTAAAGAAACCAACGATACAGCAATTGTGGCTAAGCTTCAATACAAAGATAGCTCATTTCTTTTTACAGGAGATATTTCTTCGAAAATAGAAGATGAATTAAATGATATAGATATTGATATTTTAAAAGTTGCACATCATGGGTCAAAGTATTCAACCTCAGAAGATTTTCTTAAAAAGACTACTCCTTTAGTTTCTATAATTCAAGTAGGAAATAACTCTTATGGACACCCGACAGAAGAAGTTTTGACACGTCTTAATAATTTTGGTATTAAAATACTAAGGAACGATACCAATGGAGACATAAAGATTGTTTCCGATGGTTCTAATTATAAGATAATAACTAGTAAAAAATAAAAACATGGATTTTCCAATTTTCAAAACTAAAATGGGAGGAGACAGAAAGTTTAATTTAGCCGACCCGAAAGAAAGAGCCGAATATTTTAAATTAAAATGTGGACCAGAAATAGAAAAACTGAAAGAGTATTTAGAAAAGAATACCTTTATCGCTTATCTTTTAGGTAAAAAGAATTCGGGAAAAGGGACTTATTCTAAAATGTTGGCAGAGGTTTTAGGGGTTGATAAGATAGAACATTTATCTGTTGGAGATATGGTAAGAGCACTAGACACTGAAATTCAAGACCCAGAAAAGAAAAAAGAATTGGTTGAGTTTTTGGAAAAGAATTATAGAGGATTTTATCCTTTGGAAGAATTGATTAAAAGCATGGAGGATAGAGATACTAAAACTCTTCTTCCTGATGAATTGGTTTTAGCTCTAGTTAAAAGAGAGATTGCTAAGAGAGAAAGAAAAGTTATTCTTCTAGATGGTTTTCCAAGAAATATGGATCAAGTTAGTTTTTCTTTATTCTTTAGAGATTTGGTTGATTACAGAGATGACCCAGATATTTTTATTATGATTGATGTTCCGATGAACATTATTAATGAGAGAATAAAATGGAGAAGAATTTGTCCTAAATGTAATGCTTCAAGAAGTTTGAAGTTATTACCAACTTCAAAAATTGGATACGATGAATCATCTAAAGAATTTTATTTAATTTGTGACGAGGCTAATTGTGACGGTGGAAGAATGGTAATGAAAGAAGGAGACGAAAAAGGAATAGAACCAATTAGAGAGAGATTGATGATGGATGAAGAAATATTAAAAAAGGCTGATACATTATACGGAATTCCAAAAGTTAAACTAAGAAATGCTATTCCTGCTGACGTTGCTCGCGACTATGTTGATGAGTATGAAATGACTCCTGGATATTCATTTAAATACGAAAACGGGGAAGTCAAAACCATTGAAGAACCTTGGATTGTGGCTGATGATAATGGAATACAATGCATTAGTTTACAGGCTGCTCCAGTAGTGGTTGCAATGATAAAACAGCTGGTTGAAGTATTGAAAATTTAAAGGTATAATATCTTTGGTCCTATCATTCAAAATTCCGAACAACTTTCAATCGGGAGATCATATATTTATCTGCTTTGGCAAATGAATGAGGTCACCCACGTGGATTAATTCGGATTCACTTGAAAGTGGTAGGACCTTGAAAAGCACTGCTCAAGCAGTGTTTTTCTTATATAACAAAAACACTGATTCATTATCAGTGTTTGTTTTATTGTGTCGGGCTGCTGGGAGTTGAACCCAGGTCTTACGCACCCCATGCGCAAATACTACCACTATACTACAGCCCGAAAAGGGCTAAACTGTTATTTCTTTCCAAGAGATTTGATGCATTTAGTGCAAGCCAAAATTCTCTTCCCGGCAAATTCTTTGAAGTTTTTGTTGGTTGTATTAGCGGGAACTATTACCCATTGTAGATTAGGGCGTATTCTTCTTTTAGTAGAAGGATTATATCTCGAAATAAGCTTGTAGTAGCTTCCTCCCATTGAAGATGATTTTCCGCAAATTGTACATTCTTTTTCCATATGTAATGTATATTACCAAAAAATTAAATAATTGCAACCCCCTCATGTTTTATGTTAATATTATCACATGGATACATTAATGATATTTACATTATTAATTCTTTTGTTCTCGATTATTATTCATGAGATAGCTCATGGTAGTGTTGCCTATGCTTTAGGTGACCCAACAGCTAAAGAGGCAGGAAGACTAGATTTAAACCCTTTAAAACATCTAGACCCGATTGGTTCAATCCTTCTCCCTTTTTTTATGTCTCTTTTGGGGGGACCGATAATCGGCTGGGCCAAACCAGTCCCAGTCAATCCAATATACTTTAGTGATCAGAGATGGGGAGATTTAAAAGTTGCCTTAGCTGGACCAGTGGCTAATTTTACAATCGCTTTAATTTTTGGATTAATTATCAAATTTATTTCTTTGCCAGAAGATTTTTTAATGATTGCGACAATCGTTGTTTTTTATAATATTGCATTAGGAATCTTTAATTTGATTCCTATTTTTCCTTTAGATGGTTCTCATGTTTTATTTGCCTTGCTGCCTGAAAGATTTGAAGAATTAAAATTATTACTAACTCAATACGGATTTATTCTCCTTCTTTTGTTAATTTTCATAATTCCCAATGGTCTTGGTTGGGTTTTTACTTTATCAGAGAGAATTCTTTCTTTCTTCTTAGCGTAAAATAAAAAGTTGACTAAAATATTTCTTTATTGTATTTTGTAGCTAGTTCATCTTATCGATGGACCTGAGGTGCCAATTTGGCAGATGTAACTTTAGCTCCATGCTTTTTAATAGAAAGTGAGGATTTTCACGAGGCCTGGTTTGAAGCAGTTTATGCCGACATGCTTTGTGGTACTCCCATTAATTTTGGTTCTTCAAGGGAACCAAAAAAGGCACGCGATTCCGTACAGACTATTGTCATGACGGGAAAAGCGATTGAACAGGTTCAGAATTGCGAAATTCATCCTTTTTACAGAATGAAAGAATTAGCAATTCAGGGATACAAGAAGGAGTATGACCGAAAATGGTTTGACGAGGTTTATAGTCAAATACCACTTGGGGACAAAAGACGTTTCACTTATCTATATATTGAACGTCTGATTAAGCACAGAGTTCCTGGAGGATTCCTTGATCAAATTTCGAAGTTGAGAGAACTTCTC
Organism: Patescibacteria group bacterium UBA2211; assembly: GCA_002327845.1. Taxonomy (GTDB): domain Bacteria; phylum Patescibacteriota; class Minisyncoccia; order Minisyncoccales; family Minisyncoccaceae; genus UBA2211. The sequence continues at coordinate 66,103 of DCUP01000006.1, read as the reverse complement.
AAGGAACAAATTGAAAGTGGTGTTTCCTCGAATCGTCACCAAGTGATTACTTGGGAACCAGATGTTGATATGGGCTCCGATGCTCCACCTTGTCTACAGAGAATATGGATTAGATACTATCCAGGAGGATATGTCGATGTCCATTTTGAGTGGAGGTCAAGAGATCTTTTCAATGCTTGGCAGGGAAACCTCATTGGTCTTGTCGCCATGCTTCTTTTGGAAGTTATCATTCCAAATAATTGTAAGATATTGAGAATTATCGACAAATCAGATTCCCTTCATATTTATGAAGGTGTTCTTGGAGAAGCGAATAAAGTTCTCGCGAAGGAGAAAGTAAGGGTTCCAGAGTTTGTAAAAAAACTGGAATACAAATATGCAGGAGCATAACTTTCCCCTTCTTTTTTTATTTTCAAATGATATAATGGGAGCATAAAAATAAATCTAAAAACATGAAATTAGAAAATAAAGTAGCAATAGTAACAGGAGCTTCTTCAGGAATAGGAAAAGCTATTGCTGAAAAGTTTGTTTCAGAGGGCGCTTTAGTTGTTTTTTCAGATATTAATGAGTGTGATATTAGCCGTCTTAGTGATAAAGCGATTTTTGTTAAATGTGATGTTTCTAAATCAATTGAAGTAGACAGCCTTATTAATGGTTGTGTTGATAGGTTTGGAAAAGTAGACATAATGGTCAACAATGCTGGAATCGGAAGCTTAGGAGACATTTTAACCACCTCTGATGATGTTTGGCATAAGACAATAGAGATTAATTTGTCAGGAGTATTCTACGGAATTCGTGCAGCAGGAAAAACAATGAAGGAAAAGGGGATTAAGGGTTCTATTATTAATATGGCTTCTATTTTGGGAGCAGTTGGTTTTAATGGAGCTATATCTTATTGTGCTTCCAAGGGAGGAGTTAATCAATTAACTAAAGCTAGTGCCGTTGAACTATCTAAATTGGGAATTCGTGTTAACTCTATTGCTCCAGGGTTTATAAAAACAAATATGACTAAGGGGGTTCAAGAAGATAAAAAGACAAAAATGTTTCTTGAAGGAATGACTCCTTTGGGATACCTGGGAGAACCTGACGATATTGCTAATGCAGCTCTATATTTAGCCTCTGAAGATTCAAAATATGTGACTGGAAATATTCTATATGTCGATGGCGGATGGACTGCGCAATAAAAAATTCTTCAAGCCAATTAAATATTTGACATTTAGCTTTTTATCTGATAATTTAATCACAAGCGAATTTTCGCTTGCGATTTATTATTGATACAAAATATGCCAACAATTAGACAACTAATTAAGAAAAATAGAAAGCCATTAAAGACGAAGACTAATACTCCTGGTCTTGCGTTTGGATTTAATCCTTTAAAAAACAGACCAAAGGAATACGAAGCACCATTTAAAAAAGGAGTTTGCTTGAAAGTTTTTACAACTACACCTAAAAAACCTAACTCAGCCTTGAGAAAAGTTTGCAGAGTCAAATTAAGTAATGGAAACGAAGTTACCGCCTATATTCCTGGAGAAGGACATAACTTACAAGAGCACTCAATCGTCATGATTAGGGGAGGCAGGGTAAAAGATTTGCCAGGTGTGAGATATCATATTGTAAGAGGCAGATTTGATTGTTCAGGAGTTGAAGGCAGAAAACAACAGAGAAGTGCATATGGAGTTAAAAGACCAGTAAAAAAATAGTATATGGCAACAGGACTTAAATTTAAAAAGAAAGTTATAATGCCCGATTCAGTATACAACGATATTATGGTTGCTAAATTTATCAACCAAGTAATGAGTAACGGGAAAAAGACAGTAGCTCAAAAGATAGTTTACGGTGCTTTTGATTTAATTAAAAACCAAACTAAAAAGAATCCTTTAGATGTTTTTAGACTAGCTATTCAGAATGTATCTCCAGTTCTTGAGGTAAAACCAAAAAGAGTTGGAGGAGCCACCTATCAAGTTCCAATGGAAGTTAAAGGAAATAGAAAATTGAGTTTAGCCATGAAATGGATGATTAATTCAGCTAAAGACAAGAAAGGTAAAGCAATGAAATTCAAATTAGCCGATGAGTTGATTGAAGCTTCAGAAAACAAAGGAAATGCAGTTAGAAAGAAAGAGAACGCTCACAAAATGGCAGAAGCCAATAGAGCATTTGCTCACTTTGCATGGTAATTTAATATACAAACCTATTTTCAAGCCAAATAGGTTTTGTGTTCTAAAATAAAAAAAATATTATGAGCCGCCAATATCCAATCGAAAAATATAGAAATATCGGAATTATTGCTCACATTGATGCAGGTAAAACTACAACCAGTGAGAGAGTTTTGTTTTATACCGGAATATCACACAAGATTGGTGAAGTTCATGAAGGTGCGGCTATTATGGACTGGATGGAACAAGAAAGAGAAAGAGGTATTACTATTACTTCTGCAGCTACTACTTGTTTCTGGTCTCCTGGTGATTATTTAAAGAAAGACAAAACAAACGAACACCGAATCAACCTTATCGATACTCCTGGACACATTGACTTCACTGCTGAAGTACAAAGAAGTTTAAGAGTTTTGGACGGAGCGGTAGTTGTTTTTGACGGTGTTGCTGGAGTAGAAGCTCAATCAGAAACTGTTTGGAGACAGGCAGACAGATATCATGTTCCTCGTGTTTGTTTTATTAATAAATTAGACAGAATGGGTGCAAGTTTTGAAAAGAGTTTGCAATCTATCTGGGACAAATTAACTATTAATGCTGTTGCAGTTCAATACCCAATCGGACAGGAAGAAGATTTTTCAGCTATTATTGATTTGATGGAAATGAAAGCTGTTAAATTTGAAGGAGAAATGGGAAAGGATGTTATTAAATTTGATATTCCCGAATCTTCTTTAGAAGAAGCTAAAAAATGGAGACACAAAATGGTTGAGAAGATTGTTGCTGAAGATGAAGCATTAATGGAAAGATATTTAAATGGAGAAGAAATTTCGGTAGAAGATTTGAGAGCTGCTTTAAGAAAAGCAACTATTAGTTATAAATTAATTCCCGTTTTAATTGGAACATCTTTAAGAAACAAAGGAGTTCAATTGGTTTTGGATGCAGTAGTATATTACTTGCCAAGCCCAGTGGATGTTCCTGCTATTAAAGGAGTTGACCCGAATGATGAAGAAATTAAACTAGAAAGACACCCTAAGGATGATGAGCCTTTTTCAGCTTTAGCATTTAAAATTGCAACAGATCCTTTCGTCGGAACATTGACTTACGCTCGTGCTTACTCAGGACATTTTAATAAGGGAGGATATTTATTAAACACTGTTTCTGGGGAAAGAGAAAGAATTGGTAGAATTCTTCGTATGCATTCTAACGAAAGAGAAGAAGTAGAAGAAGTATATGCTGGAGATATTGTTGCTTTTGTTGGATTGAAAAATACAACTACTGGACACACTCTTTGTGATGAAGCTGGACCAATTGTTCTAGAAAAGATTGTTTTCCCTGAACCAGTTATTTCAATTCAAGTAGAGCCTAAAGCCAAAGCAGATCAAGAAAAAATGGGTGCTTCTTTAAAGAAATTACAAGAAGAAGATCCAACTTTTAGAATGGAAACTAATCAGGAATCTGGTGAAATGGTTTTATCAGGTATGGGAGAATTACATCTAGAAATTATTGTTGATAGATTAAAGAGAGAATTCGGTGTTGAAACCAATGTTGGTAGACCACAAGTATCCTACCGAGAAACAATAGAAAGAAATGCTGATGCTGAATGTAAATACGTTAAGCAGACTGGAGGTAGAGGTCAGTATGGTCATGTAAAGATTAAGCTTGAAGCACTAGAAAGAGGGAAAGGATTTGAATTCGTTAATGAAATTAAAGGAGGTTCTATTCCAAGAGAATATATCCCTGCGATTGAAAAAGGAATTAAAGAAGCAATGGCAAAAGGTGTTGTTGCTGGATATCCTTTAGTCGATATGAAAGTTATTTTGTGGGATGGTTCGTTCCACGAAGTCGATTCTTCAGAAATGGCCTTTAAGATTGCCGGTTCAATGGCTTTGCAAGATGGAGCTAAAAAAGCAGGTGCTCATTTACTAGAACCAATTATGAAATTAGAGGTAGTTGTTCCACCAGATTTCTTAGGAGATGTTATCGGAGATGTATCAGCGAGAAGAGGACAGATTGAAGAAACAGAAGATAGACCGGGAGTCAAGGTTATCTACGCTAAAGTTCCTTTATCAGAAATGTTTAGCTATACAACTTCATTAAGATCATTAACTCAAGGAAGAGGAACATCATCAATGGAGTTCGATCATTACGAAAAGGTTCCGGGAAATATTTCTCAAGAAATAGTAGAAGGTAAAAGGAAATAATATGGAACTAAAAGAGATTCAAAAGATAATAGAAGAAGAAGGCGGCAAGATAGTTCTTGCGCAAGAAAATGGGCCAACCTTGATAATTATGAAATTAGAAGATTATAGAAATAAGAAAGAGACAAAGGCCGAATCTAAAAATGAACAAATTTCTAAAGTTCCAAGAGAACTCGAAACAGAAACATTGAAGATTGACGACCTTCCTTTCTAGTAGGTTATTGACTTTTTTCAAAATTTGGTTAAAATAGATTTGTTAATTACAAACATTAATCCGTTCTTTTCTATTGTACGTCGGAATAATAAAAAAGAGGGGATATAAATAATAAAAATAAATAATAAAATAATATGGCAACAGAAGTTTTTACAAGAACAAAACCACACTTGAACGTGGGAACCATTGGTCACGTTGACCACGGTAAAACCACTTTAAGTGCGGCAATATTACATTGCTTAGCAATGAAGAATGGAAAGACGGCAGAAAAGTCAGTTGATCAGATTGACTCAGCTCCCGAAGAAAAAGCAAGAGGTGTTACTATTAACATCGCTCACTTAGAGTATGAAACAGACAAAAGGCACTATGCCCATATTGACTGTCCAGGACACGCTGACTACATTAAAAATATGATTACAGGTGCCGCTCAGATGGATGGAGCCGTATTAGTAGTTGCTGCTACTGATGGTCCTATGCCTCAAACAAGAGAGCATATTCTTTTAGCTCACCAAGTAGGTTTACCTTCATTGGTTGTATTTTTGAACAAATGCGACATGGTTGAAGATGCTGAAATGATTGATTTAGTTGAGGACGAAGTAAGACAATTATTAAAGAAATATAGTTTTCCTGGAGATGAGGTTCCAGTAATCCGTGGTTCAGCTTTAAAAGCTTTAGAAGGCACATCTGTTGATGATCCTTGGGTTCAAAAAGTTTTAGAATTGATGGATAAATTAGACGCATACATCCCTGAACCAGTTAGAGACGTAGCTAAGCCTTTCTTGATGGCTATTGAAGATGTTTTCTCAATTGAAGGAAGAGGAACAGTTGCAACTGGTAGAATTGAAAGAGGTATTGTTAACTCTAATGAAGAAATTGAAGTTATTGGTATTAGACCAACTCAAAAGACAACAGCAGTTTCTGTTGAGATGTTCAACAAATCATTATCAACTGGACAAGCTGGAGATAACGTTGGTATTTTGTTAAGAGGATTGAAAAAAGAAGATATTGAAAGAGGACAGGTTTTGGCTAAGCCAGGAACTATTACTCCTCACACAGAATTTACCGCTCAGATTTATATCTTAACAAAAGAAGAAGGCGGAAGACACACTCCATTCTTCTCAGGATACAAACCTCAATTCTTTATTCGTACAGCAGATATTACTGGAGACGTAATCTTAGCCGCTGGAACAGAAATGGTTATGCCTGGAGATACAGTTGAAGTAACTGTTAAATTAATCGTTCCTGTAGCTTTGGAAGAAAAACAAGGATTTGCTATTAGAGAAGGAGGAAAGACTGTTGGAGCAGGTACTATAACTAAGATTATAAAGTAGAATAAATAAGATGTCAGCAGCCCTTAAAAAAACTGAAAAGGAAGTAACAGCGAAATTGAGAATCAAGCTTCGTGCCTATGACCACAAGGTCATTGATAAAAGCGCCCAGCAGATTATTGAGATGGCGCTAAGGTGCGGAGTTAAAATTGCCGGACCGATTCCTTTGCCGATTGAAATAAACAAGTTTACTGTAAACAGGTCAACTTTCGTTCATAAGTCGGCTAGAGAGCAATTCGAAATGAGAATTCACAAGAGGGTTATTGATATTTTGAGTCCGAACCAGAAAGTGGTAGAGTCGTTAAAGTCATTGACTCTACCCGCTGGAGTGGATACCGAGATTAAGAGTATAATGTAAATTAATTAAAAAATTGATTTATATAATTAAAAAGTAATTGAATATTTGGTAATACTAGTCTTTAGGACTGGTTATCCAGTCTTTTTTTTGTAAAGTTATGAAATTCATATTAGGTAAAAAAATTGAAATGAGTCAGGTCTTCAAAGAGGACGGAACAGTAGTTCCCGTTACTCTTATTCAGACTGGAGAATGTGGTGTTGTTCAAGTTAAAACCAAAGCAAAAGACGGATATGAAGCAATCAAGATTGGATTCGAATCTTTGCCTGAAAGAAAGATCAAAAAGACAGGAACTCCATTTAGATATTTGAAAGAATTCGAGGGAGATGTTAATGCATATAAGGCGGGAGATAAGATTTTGGCAAATGTTTTTACACCAGGAGATATTATAAAGGTTTCCGGAGTATCTAAAGGAAAAGGATTCCAAGGAGGAGTAAAGAGATGGGGATTTTCCGGAAAACTTTCTGCAACTCATGGTAATAAGCACGAACACAGAACATTAGGTTCTACTGGTTGTTCTATTCCAGCAAGAGTTATTAAAGGTAGAAAAATGCCTGGAAGAACTGGAAGCGACAGAATTTCTGTTAAGAATTTAGAAGTTGTAAAGGTTGATATGAAGAATAATATTATAGCTTTGAAAGGTGCGGTTCCAGGAAGAAGAGGAACACTTTTGGAAATTAGAGGATAAATTATATGGCAAAGAAAGCAACAAAAATTGAAGAAGTGGTAGAAATTAAAACTGTTAAGACAGATTTACCAAAAGAAATATTTGAAGTTCCAATGAACTCTGATTTAGTTCATCAAGTTATTGTTTCTCAAATGGGAAACAGAAGAACAGTTGTTGCTCACGCTAAAGGAAGAGCTGAAGTATCTGGAGGTGGAATCAAACCTTGGAAACAGAAGGGAACAGGCCGTGCAAGGAGTGGTTCAAATACATCTTCTATCTGGGTTGGTGGAGGTGTTTCTCATGGACCAACAAAAGACAGAAATTTCAAAAGAATTTTACCTAAAAATATTAAAAGAAAAGCTTTATTTGCCGCTTTATCAGATAAGGCCAGAGAAGGATTATTAGTTATTACTGAAACATTATCTTTAAAAGAAGCCAAGACTAAAGAAGCAAGAAGCTTATTAAAGAATATTGGAATTAGAGAAAGCTGTTTAGTAGTTTTGCCTAAATTAGATAAGAATGTTATCTTGGCAATGAGAAATTTGCCTAAGATTTCGACTATCCAAGCAAAAGACTTAAACTGTTTAGATGTTGTTTCGTCAAAATATTTATTAACTGATAAGGAAGGAATTAGTGAGATTAAGAAAACATTTTTAGACTAGTATGGCATTGAATATTTTTAAAAAAGAAAAAGGAGTGAAAGAGAAGAAAGAAACTGTTAAGAAAAACGACAAGGAAACTTTGACAACAACAAAAAGTGTATTGCAGTCCCCTTGTATTACTGAGAAAGCAGTTAATATGTCTAGTACTGGAAACTTTTACGTTTTTCATGTAACTACCGATGCAAACAAAGTTGAAATTAAGAATGCGATTGAAGAGAGATACAAGGTTAATGTAATTCAAATAAGAACCATCAATATTCCTAGAAAGAAAATATCTAAAGGAAGAAAGATTGGATATAGAAGTGGATACAAGAAAGCCATTGTAAAAATTAAAGAAGGTCAAAAAATTGAAATTGTAGGACAATAATATGCAGAGAAAAACATTAAAATTGAAAAACCTACTTCCTTTATCTAAGAAGAAACCAGAAAAGAATCTTCTAGTAAGAGTTAAAAGAACGGGAGGAAGAGGAAGTAATGGTAGAATTACTTCTTGGCAGAAAGGAGGTGGAGCAAGAAAACTTTTAAGGTTGGTTGAATTTGGACAGAAAAAAATAAATATTCCCGCAGAAGTTCTTGCTTTAGAATACGATCCTAATAGAAATGCATTTTTAGCTTTAGTTCAATATGAAGATAAAGAAAAGAGATATATTATCGCTCCCGAAGGATTGAAAGCTGGAGATAAAGTTATTTGTGCGGATAAAGCAGAAGCTGATACTGGAAACAGAATGAAGTTGAAAAATATCCCAGAAGGAACTATAGTCTATAATATCGAACTAGAACCAGGAAAAGGAGGAATATTAGTAAGATCAGCTGGAACAGGAGCTGTGTTGCAGAACTATGAAGGTGGATATGCTAATTTGAAAATGCCTTCTTCAGAAATTAGAAAGATTCCTGGAGAATGTTTTGCCTCAATTGGAAAGGTTTCTAATTCTGAATACAGATTTATCAATTGGTCAAAAGCCGGAAAGAGTAGAAAGAAAGGAATCAGACCACACGTTAGAGGTTCTGTTATGAACCCCTGTGATCACCCTCATGGAGGTGGAGAATGTAGAACAGGAATTGGTTTGAAGCACCCAAAGACTCCTTGGGGAAAACCAGCATTAGGAGTTAAAACAAGAAAGAAGAATAAATGGACAGCGAAGTTAATTATTCAAAGAAGAGTTAAGAAGAAGAGAAAATAAATAATATGTCAAGAAGTCTAAAAAAAGGACCATATATCGATCCTAATGTCACAAAGAAGATTGCAGGAAAGAAACCAAGTGAAACGGCCGCCATCAAAACATGGTCGAGAGCTTGTACTATTTCTCCCGAAATGATCGGTTTTACTTTTGGTGTACATAATGGAAAAGATTTTCTTCAAGTAAGAGTTACAGAAGAAATGGTTGGTCACAAGTTGGGAGAATTTTCTCCAACAACTAAATTTTTAAGACACGGAGGAAAGGCAAGTAAAGAACAGGAGAAAGGAGCTGCTCCAGCACCCGCTGCAGTTGCACCAGCTAAAGTAAAATAATATGGCATTTAAAGTTGAATTAAATCATTTACATATTGCTCCAAGAAAGGCTAGATTAGTCGCCGATTTGGTAAGGGGAAAAAAGGTAGAAGAAGCCCAGACGATTTTGAATTTTGCTGTGAAGAGAGCATCTGATCCAATATTGAAATTATTGAATTCAGCACTTGCTAACGCTAAAACAACAAAAAATGTTTCAGCAACTGATTTATTTATTTCTAAGATTACAGTTGATGAGGGTCCAGCCGGAAAAAGAGTTTTACCTAAATCAAGAGGAAGAGGAGAGATTATTAAGAAGAAGACATCTCACGTAACTTTAGTCTTAGATATGAAGAGAGAAGAAGTTAAGAAAGGTAAGAAAGAAAAGAAAACAGGTATTAAGGAAGAAGTAAAAGAAGAAGAAAAGAAAATTGAAAAAGAAGAAAAGAAAACAATAACAAAGAAGAAATAAAAAAATGAGTCACAAAGTCCACCCTAAAATTTTTAGAATCAGAGGAATCGAAGACTGGTTGTCACACGGTTTTTACGGCAACAAACCTTTGAAGAGTGTAAAAGAGGATTATATCATCAGGACTTTTTTGACTAATAAATTAAAAGAATCAAGCGTAGAGAAAGTTGAGATTGAAAGATATAGCAATAAAACTAGTGTTATTATTCATTCAGCTAGACCAGGATTGATTATTGGACGTGGCGGTGAAGGAATTGAAAAGATAAGATTAGAATTATTGAAAGAAGTTTTCAAGAAGAATGATTTAGGATTAAAAGAATTGAGCGAGTTGGGAAAAAGATTGAAATTAGAAGTAAGAGAGGTTTCTAATCCTTGGACTTCTTCGGTTTTGGTTAATCAATGGATTGCTCAGAAGATTGAAAAAAGAACACCATTCAGAAAAACAATCAAACAAGCCATTGAAAAAGTTATGGCTAATAAGAATGTTAAAGGAGTGAAGATAATGGTTTCAGGTAGATTAGATGGAGCCCAGATTGCAAGATCAGAATGGTTAGAAAAAGGTAGATTGCCTAGGCAGACAATTAGAGCCGATATCGATTATGGATTCGGAGAAGCCAGATGTACCTATGGTGCAATTGGAATAAAGGTTTGGATATACAAAGGAGATAAATTTGAATAAAAATCATGTTAGCCCCAAAAAGATTAAAACATAGAAAACAACAGAAGGGTAGAAGAAGTAGAAGAACCTTCGAAAGTAAAGGAACTAAAATCAGCTTCGGTAGTTTCGGATTGAAAGCAACTAGTGAAAAATGGGTTACTTCTAATCAATTAGAGGCTTGCAGAAGAGCGATTATTAGGTATCTAAAGAAGGGAGGAAAGTTGTGGGTTAGAGTATTTCCTGATAAGGTAAGAACTAAGAAAGGACAAGAGGTACCGATGGGAGGAGGTAAGGGTTCACTTGATCATTACGTATTTCCAGTTAAACCAGGTAGAGTATTGTTTGAATTAGAAGGTATTCCTGAAGCAGATGCAAGAGAAGCCTTTAGAAAGGCAGGAGATAAGTTGCCATTAAAGACAAAATTTGTTAAAAAGCAGTAATATGAAAAGCAAAGAATTAGTTTCAAAAACTAAAGAAGAATTGGTAGGATTAATGAATGACAAGAAAAAGGCAAATGAAGAGTTTCGCTTCAAGGCTGTTTCTGGAGGAATTAAGAATACCAAAGAGTTAAGAGAAAATAAAAAAGATATTGCAAGAATTTTGACTATATTAAATAAGAAATAGTATGCCAAAAAAGGAATTAATAGGAAAAATAGTATCGGATAAAATGCAGAAGACTGTTGTAGTTGAGGTTGAAAGAATTAAAGAACATCCAAAGTATAAGAGAAGATACAAAATTCACAAGAAATACAAGGCTCATACAGAAACAGGAGAATTTAAAACAGGAGACAAGGTTTTAATCAGAGAAGCTAAGCCGATTTCAAAAGACAAGAATTGGGAGGTGGTTTCAAAATTAAGTAAATAAAAGAAAATGATACAAGTACAGACATTATTAAAGGTTGCCGACAATTCAGGCGCTAAGATGGCTAAATGCATCCGTGTTTTAGGCGGAACATATAGAAGATATGCATCACTGGGTGATATTATTGTCGTTGCCGTAAAAGATGCTGAACCAAGAAAGGTTGTAAAGAAGCACCAAGTTTTGAAAGCAGTTATTGTTAGAGAAAGAGGTGCAGTTAGAAGAAGTAATGGAACATATATCCGTTTTGATGATAACGCTATTGTTATGCTTGAAGGAGCCTCAAAAGAACCCAAGGGAACAAGAATCTTAGGACCAGTAGCTAGAGAAGTAAGAGAAAAAGGATTTGAGAAGATTTCAACAATGACAAAAGATTTAGTTTAAACATATGAAGATAAAAAAGAACGATCAAGTTTTAATAATCGCAGGTAATGACAAAGGCAAGAAAGGAAAGGTTTTAAAATCTATTCCTGTCAAAAGCAGAATTGTTGTTGAAGGAATTGCTTTAGTAAAGAAGAATGTCAAGCCTAAGAAATCTGGACAGAAAGGACAGATAGTTTCTGCTCCTAGAGCAATCAATATTTCAAACGTTGAATTGGTTTGTTCTAAATGTGGAAAAGCAACCAGAGTTGGTTATGAAATAGTTGAAGGAAAAAAGTACCGTGTTTGTAAGAAATGTGGAGCTCGTATTTAATTAAAAGATTATGGCAATAACAAGCATTAAAGAAAAATACAAGAAAATAGCTATTCCTCAAATGAAGGAAAAGTTTGGATACAAGAATGTCATGGCGATTCCAAAGATAGAGAAGGTAGTTATTAATATTGGTTTTGGAAGAGTTATTTCTCCTAAAACAAAAGATGAACAGAAAAAGTTTGTAGAATATATAAAAACTAATCTTTCTAGTATTTGCGGACAGAGACCAGTTATGACGGTTGCCAGAAAATCTATTTCTACCTTTAAATTAAGAGAAGGAAGTATTATTGGATCAAAGGTTACATTAAGAGGAAAGAAAATGAATGACTTTATGGAAAAGTTGGTCAATATTGTTCTTCCTCGTTCAAGAGATTTCTTAGGAATCAACCCTAAATCAGTTGATGAAGGTGGAAATTTAAATTTAGGAATTAAAGAGCACATCGCTTTCCCAGAAATATCTCCAGAAAAGTCTCCGATTATTCTTGGAATGGAAATTACAATTACTACCAACGCAAAGAGTAAAGCAGAAGGATTGGAATTATTTAAATTACTTGACTTTCCTTTCAAGAAAAGTTAAAGTCAAAAAGTGTTAAATTATGGCAAAAACATCACAAATAGCAAAATCAGCAAAGACACCGAAATTTTCTTCAAGAATAGTAAGAAGATGTTTTAAGTGTGGAAGAAAACATGGTTATATTAGAAAGTTCGGTTTATGCAGAATTTGCTTTAGAGAAATGGCAAATAAGGGAGAGTTGCCGGGAGTAACGAAAAGTAGTTGGTAATTATATATAATAAAGAAAATGGACCCAATAGCAGACATGATCAGTTCAATAAATAACGCCTTAGCTGTCGAAAAGAAACAGATAGCTCTTTATCCATACTCAGATTACAAGTATGCAATTCTTGAGGTTTTAAAGAAAGAAGGTCTTATTGAAGGTATTGATAAGAAAGGAAGATTGTCAAAGAGAAAGATAGTAGTTGATTTTAAATATGATAACGCTGGAGCTTCTGTAATTACAAAAATAAAGAAGGTTTCTAAGCAAGGACAAAGAATCTATTCAACCCACAATGAATTGAAGCCAGTTAAATCTGGTCATGGAATTGCATTAATTTCTACTTCTAAAGGAATAATGACCAATAAAGAAGCAAGAAAAAATAAGATTGGGGGAGAAGTAATTTGTGAAATTTGGTAATATGTCAAGAATAGGAAAAAAAGAAATTTTAATACCAGCCGGAGTTGAAGTAAAAATCAACGGAGTAGATATCGAGGTTAAAGGACCTAAGGGTGTTTTAACAATGAAAGCGGTTCCAGAAATTGCGATTGAAATGAAAGAAAATTCAATTCATTTTACTCCTAAGAAATTAGATTTAAAATCTAATGCTCTTTGGGGTCTAACTAGAACCTTAGTTTCAAATATGATAGACGGAGTTACTAAAGGATTTGAAAAGAGATTGGAGATCAACGGAGTCGGTTTTAAAGCTAGAACCGAAGGAAAGAAGTTGGTTTTAGATGTCGGTTTAAGTCATACAGTGGATATCGATGCTCCAGCCGAGATTGAATTTAAAGTTGAAAAGAATATAATTATCGTAAGTGGAATAGACAAAGGATTAGTTGGACAGATTTCAGCAACAATCAGAAAGGTTAAACCACCAGAACCATACAAGGGAAAAGGAATTAAATATACAACAGAAATTATTAAGAGAAAGCTTGGTAAGAAAGCAGCAGCTGGTGCATAATATATTTGAAATACATGTTAGAAAAAAAAGCAAAAAGAATAATAAGACACAAGAGAGTAAGGGCAAAGGCAGATGGTACTGCAACTAAGCCCAGACTTTGTGTTTTCCGTTCAAATCAACACATCTATGCTCAATTGATTGATGATGCTACTGGTAAGACTATCTTAGCTGTGTCTGATGTTTCAGTTAAAGGAAAAGACAATAAGTCTGATTCTTCAAAGAAGATTGGAAACGAAATTGCCAAAAAGGCAGTTGAGAAAAAGATAACCGAAGTGATTTTTGATCGTGGAGGATATAAATATCATGGTCGTGTAAAAGCTTTGGCTGAAGGAGCAAGAGAAGGCGGATTAAAATTCTAATTAAATATGAAAAGAGAAAGAAATACAAAATTTGATAAGAAGAACGAAGTAAAAGATGAATTTGAATCTAAGCTTTTAGACTTGGCTAGAGTTACTAAGGTAACCGGAGGAGGAAAGACAATGAGATTCAGAGCCGTTATCGTTGCTGGAAATAAAATGGGAAAAGTAGGAATTGGAGCAGCCAAGGGTTTGGATGTTTCTCAAGCTATTGAAAAAGCAACTAGAGTTGCTAAAAAGAATTTAAAAGATATTCCAATGTCTGAGGGAACAATTCCTTTTGAAGTTGAAGCTAAATTCGGACCATCAAGAGTTATATTAAAGCCACAAATGAAAGGTAAGGGTTTGGTAGCCGGAGGAACAGTTAGAATTATTTGTTCTTTAGCTGGAATTCAAGACATCTCTTCAAAGACACTATCAAGGACAAGAAATAAATTAAACAATGCTCAAGCGACAATGCTAGCTTTGTCTAAATTGAAGAAGAAATAATATGCAATTACACGAATTAAAACAGAATACAACCTTCAAGAAAAAGAAGAGAGTTGGTCGCGGAGGAAAGAAGGGAACATATTGTGGCGGTGGTGGAAAGGGACAAAAAGGAAGAGCCGGTGCAAAGTTCAAACCAATCATCCGTGGTTGGATTAAAAGATATCCTAAATTAAGAGGATATAATTTCAATACTCAAACAGAAGTTTCATCAGTTAATTTAGATGTTTTAGAAGAAATATTTGAATCTAATACTGTTATTAATCCTGAGTTATTAATTACTAAGAGGATTATTAGAAAAGTTGATGGAAAAATTCCTACTATTAAAATTTTAGGAACAGGAGAAATTAAAAAAGCTTTAACTATTGAGGGCTGTTTAGTTTCAAAGATTGCTATAGAGAAGATAGAAAAAGCTGGAGGAAAAGTTATAGCAAAAACAGTAAAAGAAGTTGCTAAAAAAGGAATTTCTAGAGCAAAACTTAAAAAGTAAAAACTATGTTCAAAAAGATTACAGAAATTTTTAAGGCAAAAGACTTAAGATATAAGATACTTTTTGTTTTAGGAATTTTTGCTATTTTTAGATTAATGGCTAATATTCCTATTCCAGGTATTGACGTTGCAAAAATTCAGCAATTCTTTGCTGGAAATCAATTCTTCGGAATGATGAACTTATTTACAGGAGGTGCACTAGATAAAGTTTCAATCGTCATGCTTGGCCTTGGACCTTATATTACAGCTGTCATCGTTTTTCAGCTTTTAACTATGATTTTCCCTCAGATTGAAAAGTTATACAAAGAAGAAGGGGAGGCAGGAAAACAGAAATTTAATCAGTATTGTAGAATTGCCGGAGTTCCTTTAGCCATGATTCAAGGTTATGCTATGATATTTTATTTAAAAGCTCAGGGCGTAATCGGAATATTAGATCCAATTACTATTGTTGCAGCCGTAGTAGCGATTACCGCTGGTTCAACAATAATGATGTGGTTAGGAGAATTAGTTTCTGAAAAAGGAATTGGAAATGGAGTATCATTATTGATTTTTGCTGGTATCGTTGCTGATTTTCCAAACAACGTTCAGAAAATGTTCTTAACCTTTGAACAAAGTCAGATATTCTCATATGTTCTATTTTTAATTTTATCAATTGCAATTATTGCTGGAGTGGTTTTAATTAATGAAGGAAGAAGAAATATTCCCGTGTCTTATGCCAAGAGGGTTAGGGGAAATAAAATGTATGGCGGAGCTTCAACTTATTTGCCTTTAAATATTAACCCGGCTGGAGTTATTCCCGTCATCTTCGCTATTTCTATTCTAATGATTCCATCAATGTTAGCATCATTCCTTAATTGGAGCTTTGTAACAGACGCATTGAATAATGCATGGATTTACGGAATAATATATTTTATCTTAGTGTTTGTATTTACATTTTTCTATACTGCAGTTACTTTCGATCCAAAAAGCATTTCAACTAATTTACAAAAAATGGGAGGATTTATTCCAGGAATTAGACCAGGAGAAAATACTGCTCAATTTTTACAATCAATTTTATCAAGAGTTTTAGTTGTTGGTGCAACTAGTTTAGGATTAATTGCTGTTATGCCTTCAATAATTCAAGGTGCGACTGGAGTTCAGCAATTCAGCTTTATGATTGGAGGAACTGCTTTGATAATTATTGTTTCGGTAGCCCTAGATACAATGAAACAAATCAATTCTCAATTAGAAATGAGAGAATATGATTCGTAGATAATTTAAGGAATAGAAGATTGGGGATAAACCAGTCTTCTATTTTTTTGTTTTGTATTTTATAATAAAAAATAAGCATAAAAGAAAATATATGGAAAAGTCTCCTTTGATCTTAATATTATTAGGTAAGTCTGGTTCAGGAAAAGGAACTCAAGTCAATCTTTTAAAAGACAAACTTGGGTTAGATTTTTTAGGCACAGGAGCATTATTAAGAGAAAGAAAAAAGATTGGAGATTTTTCTGCAAATAAAATTGCTGAAGTTATTGATAAGGGAGGAATTGTTCCACCACCAGTAGTTTTTAAATTAT
Source organism: Patescibacteria group bacterium UBA2211 (assembly GCA_002327845.1). Taxonomy (GTDB): domain Bacteria; phylum Patescibacteriota; class Minisyncoccia; order Minisyncoccales; family Minisyncoccaceae; genus UBA2211. Next base: position 49,742 of record DCUP01000006.1, on the reverse strand, counting down.
GGATGGATAAATTCGAAGCATTTAAAAATAAAGGAGATGAATTTAAGGGAGTTATTCTTGATGGTTCTCCTAGAAAGTTATTAGAAGCGAAATTATTAGATGATTCTTTAGGATGGTTTAATTGGGACAAGAGAGTGAAAATATTACTTATCGATATTTCTGACGAAGAAGCAATTAATAGAATTGCAAAAAGAAAGATTTGTCCTAAATGTGGAAACATTGCTATTATTTCTGATTCAGAAGATTCGAATAAGTGTTCTGTTTGTGGAGGAGAGTTGATTATCAGACCGGAAGATACGGTTGAAGGAACCCAAAAGAGATTAGAGTGGTTTAGAGAGGAGGTTGTAGAGACTGTTAATCACTATGAATCAATGGGAAGGTTGATTAAGATTAATGGGGAACAGTCAGTTGAAAATGTCTTTAATGACATTATGAAAGAAATTGAAAAAGATGATAACAATTAAAACAAAAGAGGAAATAGAAGTAATGGCGAAAGGTGGAAAGATATTGAAATCAATTATTGATGAATTGGGTTCTCATGTTGCGATTGGAGTTTCAGGAAAAGATTTAGAAAAGATAGCTGAAAGAATGATTAAGGAAAATGGAGGAGAGTTTAGTTTTAAGGGGCAAGATGGATTTCCATCTTGTCTCTGTTTTTCTATTAATGAAGAAATAGTGCATGGAATTCCAGACAGCAGGGTTTTAAAAAACGGAGACATTATTACTTTAGATTTGGGAATATTTTTTTCTTTAAATAAGTTTATTTCAGAAATAGATGAAAATAAATATCCTAATTTAAAAAATGGATTTCATACCGATATGGCCAGAACCTATCTAGTTGGAGATGTTGATCCCGAGATTCAAAGGCTCGTCAAAGCCACCAAAAAGGCTTTAAAGAGGGGTATTTCCAAGGTTAGGCCCGGAAACACGTTTGGTGAATTGGGCGAGGCTATCTGCAAGTTTAGTGAACAGCAGGGTTTTAGCGCGATAAGAAATTTGTGTGGTCATGGAATTGGAGCTGAATTACACGAAGATCCAGATGTTTTAAATTACGGTAAAAAGAGTTGGGGAGAGATAATGAAAGAGGGGATGGTGTTCTGTATCGAACCAATGCTTTCAATGGGAGATTATGATATTAAAAAAAGAGGAATGGCATATATTACAGAAGATAATTCCTTGTCGGCTCACTTTGAAGATATGGTAGCGATTACTAAAGACGGAGTTAGAATCTTAACAGAATAACCTTTTTATTTTATTCAAGGAAGTCTGTCATTTGACAGATTTTTTATTTAGTTTTATGATTTTTATGGTGCAACAAATGGTTTCACACACAGCCGACAACACAGACACCTTCACAACTGAACAGCAAAAGAAGACCTTAATTCTTTCAAAATTCTCGGGTATATATATACCCAAACAAGTTGTCGAAGAAATTAAAATTCCTCCAAGATACACTTTCCGTAGTGGAAACAGGGTTCTTGTGGGAAAATCTTCTCTCAACGAAGAACCTGTTTTCAAAGAAGTGATTCCTATTGGAGTCCAGGGCGAATTCGAACCTTCTTATTAACGGGTATTGATTATTTTTTAAAAAATTAAAAGATAATTAATGCCTGTCTTTTTTTGTAAAAAATAACTTAAAATGATAGAATATTTATATGAACAAAAAAGAAACGGAATTAAGGTATGATTCGATAAGTGATGACTGGGTTATCATTTCTCCAATTCGTGCCGATAGATTAAAAAAGAAAGCAATTATAGGTTGTCCTTTTTGCAGTATTGAAACACAGGAAAAACCTGTTTTAGTTTATTCAAATGGAGTGAGAAGCGACACAAAAGATTTAAAAAATTGGACAACAGTTGTTATTCCTAATAAATATCCTATTTTTGTTCCTTTTCAAAAAAGTAAAGAGAAGATGGAAGAGAATATTTATTCTAAAATTAAATCTGGTGGATTCCATGAATTGATTGTTACCAAAGACCATGAAAAAAGCTTAGCTTTGTTACCGCTAGATAAAATTAAAGAAGTTTTAAATTGTTACCAAGAAAGAATCATTGAGTTTAAAGATTATGACTTTGTAAAAAATGTCGTTGTTTTTCATAACAATGGAAAAGAAGCTGGTGCAAGCCAAACACATCCTCATTCTCAAATCTTAACCATTCCTTTAGTTGATAAAGAATTTAGAATTGTATTAGAAAATCATGAAAATTATTTTATAAAAAATAACGAATGCCTTAGATGTAAAACTAATAAGGAAGAAAAGAAATTTAAAAAAAGAATTGTATTTGAAAATAAAGATTTCATAGCTTATATTCCTTTTGCTCCTAAGTTTACATATCAAACAATAATCACCCCTAAGAGACATTTTTCAAGATTTGAAGAAATCACGGAAGAAGAAAAAGAAAGTTTAGCAGAAATATTTAAGGAAATACTTTCTAAATTTTATAAAGGATTAAATAATCCTTCATACAATTTCTTTTTACATACCGCCCCCCTAGATAAAGAATATCCAAACTTCCATTGGTATTTTTCTGTTTTTCCAAGAAAGGCAGCTTTAGCTGGGTTTGAAATGGGAGCACAAATGGAAATTCCATCAATATATCCTGAAGATCAAGCTTCATTTTTAAGAAATCAAAAATAATAAACATATGAAACCATTAATTGTTGCGAATTGGAAATGTAATCCTAAAAGTTTATCAGAAGCAAAAGAATTATTAGAAAAAGTAATTAATGGAATTAATGAGGAAGAAGTTGTTATTTGTCCTCCTTCTGTTTTTATTAATTCTTTAATTGATAATAGGATTTCATTCGGTGCTCAGAATTGTTTTGAAAAAGAAGGAGCTTTTACGGGAGAAAATTCTATTTCAATGCTAGAAGATTCGGGAGTTAAATATGTTATTTTGGGGCATTCGGAAAGAAGAAATATTTTTAAAGAAACCAATGAAGAAATTAATTCTAAATTAATTAAAGTTTTAGAATCTAAAATCATCCCAATTCTCTGTATTGGTGAAAAGAGGGAAGAGAGGGAAGAAGGAAAAACTTTTGAAGTATTATCAGAGCAATTAGATATTTGTCTAGATAATGTTTCTTGTCCCGAAAAAATCATTTTAGCTTATGAACCAATTTGGGCAATTGGAACAGGGAAGTTTGCTGAAATAAAAGACATTAAAGAGGTGAGGGCTTTTATTAAAGAATTTTTAACAAAGAAATTTAATCAAGAGGTTTCAGATATAATTAAAATTCTTTATGGTGGAAGTGTTGATTCAAGTAATGTTAACTCATACATCACAGAAGCACAGATGGATGGAGTTTTAGTTGGAGGGGCTTCTCTTAAGGCTGATGAATTTTTGAAATTAATAAAATCCGCCTAAAGCGGAGCAATTTTTGTAAGATTCGGAAGATATTATCTTCCATATAAAATGAGAATGATTTAGCCGAATTATATCGGTCTTGTGTTTTCGTTTTTGCGAATTATGACAAACAGCTCAAACAAAGAAATAAAAATCACCTCCTTTGGTGTACTAAATTTATTATACTCTCTTTTTAAATTTTAGCAAGTTTTTAATGTGATACTTAATATTGTGCGACATATATATTATAACATATTTAGAGGGGAGTAGGTGATATTAGTTTTTCATATTTTTACCACTATGAAATTGTCGGTGAACATCTCTTAATCTCTTATTAGTTACGTGGGTATATATCTGAGTTGTGGCAATGTTTTTGTGTCCTAAGAATTCTTGAATAGTTCTTAAATCAACTCCTTGTCCAAGTAAATCTGTAGCATAACTATGTCTTAAAGTATGCGGAGTGGTAAAGAAAGGAATATTGCCTAAAGTGGCATACTTCTTAACGATTCTTTCTATCGAACGAGCCGTTAAACGGCCTTCTGAGGAGGTTTTGGCTCTATAATGAATAAAGAGAGCTTTGTCATCATCATCACGTGTTTTAAGGTATTTTTTGACCCAATTTAGGGCTCGTTCAGAGAAGTAAACAGTACGTGGATGCTTACCTTTTCCTATGATGCCAAGTTCGAGGTCTTTCTTATCACTTAAAGCTTTAAACTGCTCCTTATTAAGGGCAACTAATTCAGCGATTCTTAATCCGGTTGAGAAAAGTGATTCTAGAATAGCACGGTCACGTAAACCGTCATTAGTTTCGGTATTAGGAGCAAGTAATAATTTTTCTATTTGATCAAGAGTTAAAAACTTTACCGTTTTTTCTTTTTTAGCATCTTTAGGTAATTGTATCTTATCAGCCGGTAAAGAGATGATATCTTTATCAGTGAAGAAGCTCAAAAGCGATCGTAGGGCGATTAAATAATAGTTCTGAGTCAGCTTAGATAAAGGTTTATCATGAGTTGAATCTTTAAATCTGGCTAAGAACAATCTGTAGTTCCAAACTTCTTCAGGAGTTAAATCATGCGGCAACATATTTTCTTTTTTCGTGGCCTTTAGCCAATCAGTAAATTTTTTTAAATAGCGTCCATAATTTTTCTGAGTGTTATCAGATAGACCTTTTTCTATTTCACAATAGTCTAAGAAGTCAGGAATATGTTTTATGATTGATTTATTAGATTTTTGCATGAGTAAATGATCATTATTATTGTAGAAACGTAAATTAGAGCTTAAGCGTAAAACATTGATTCATTGTTAAACATTTTATTTTTAATTTTTAAATTTTTTTACAAAAATATTTTTAGGGAATAAATATAGATGATGTAGTTATCAAATGATTTCTATAAACGCATTTTAAAGGGTCGTGATTTTAGGGCTAAAACGTGTAAAACAGCGATATATATGTAACACGGGTTTTTGAGCCCCCTGAAACGTCGCTTAACCTACATTGTCCGACGTTTATGATTTAATAATATATCAGGCTTTGTGGCCTGTCAAGTATTATTCCCCCATTGTCTTTTTGTAAAAATTTTGGAGAGCATGTTTTTATTTCTGGAAACATACTCTCCAAATTTAAGTTTTTGTTATACTCTAGTATTCCCAGAGCTATAACATTGGATGCACCGAATGTATCGATGCCATTTTTTACGACTTCGTCCATGGCTGGACGAATGTCGCCACTGAGCAGCATCTCCTTCATTCTTGTGATAGTCTGAAGGGTCTGGTGCTTGTCCATTGGGAATTTATTTATTCCCTTTAGACAGTCTTTCTTCCGTCTTGAATCCATTGGGATTTCGTTGACCGGAACAAAGCCATTGTTCGACACGCTAAACTTTTTACGAGAGATGATATCTCTCCTTTTCGGGTCTCTGGCGATTACCGTCATTATTAGTATTATAGAATATTGATATATTCTTGTCAATATTAATAAAAACCAGAAAAAATATTACTGGTTTTTGTTTGTTTCTTTAACATAATGCCTCCGTATCAGCAAAGCCGTAAACAATATTGTCTACGATTATCTTCCTTAAGGTGTATCCCTTGGGAAGTTTTTTTGAAAAATTGAAGGCGCTGATATGGCAAAATTTTCTCATTGCGCATTCCCCGTCTGGAAGATCTGAAACTCCTCCCAGAACACACATTCCAAAGAGACCATCTGGTCCGCAAAAGAATCTGCTGTCGCCGTCTTTTTTCATCAAGTTACAATAAGGAATTTTAACAATTCTCCTTCCCCTATCTATTTGCAGGGCTTTGGATTTTAGTTTGTTTCCTCCAATACTTGCTCCTTCATATGAGCTGTAGAAGATTTTAATTGCTTCTGTGACGCTTTCCGCTTCAATAATGGTCCAAGTATCGTGAACTCCGTAATTGTTTATTCTTATGGCATTCTCATTGAAATCACCTTCTTCGTCGTAAAGAACAAGGATTCCAATGTCATTTTTTACTATGTATTTTTCGAAAGTTGGATGACGCTTTCCACTGAAATTCATCCTGTTTTCTTGTAAGGGTAGATAGTAAAACACCATTATTATTCCTCCCATTTAATTGTTATGGGCTGGATATATAATAGTATAAAATAATAGAAAGTCAATTAATTACCTTCCGCCCCTCCTTTCTCTTTCCGAGTAATCTTTTATTGCTTCTTCAAATTGTTTTTCTTTAAAATCAGGAAAATATTTATTAGTAAAATATAATTGAGAGTAAGCGGTGTGCCACATCATAAAACCAGCAGAAAGATGAGGATCGTTTTCGCATCCAGTTCTGATTAGTAAATCAACTGGAGGTAAATCTTTAGTCCAAAGGTTTTCAATAATGGTTTTTTCATTTACATCTCCCCTCTTTTCCTTTATCTTTTTAATGCAGTCAATCATTTCATCAGTTCCATTGTAAGCCATTAAAAAAGTAATTAAATATTTATCGTATTTTTTTGTTTTCTTAATTGCGTTTTCAATTGCAGTTTTCGTTGATTCAGGAAAATATTCTCTCCACTTCCCTATTACCTCTACCCTTATCTTATTCTTATGAACTTTTTCATTTTCAGCTAATTTATTAAATTCTTTTTCAAAGATTTTAAAAAGATAATTTACTTCGCTTTTAGATCTTTTTAAAATATTATCCAAAGAACTACCCCAGATTGTTAAATATGGAATCTTCATTTCTAAAGCTTTTTCGATTATTTTTTCTGAAGTATCACTTCCCTTTTCATGACCTAAAAAAGTAGCTAAATTTCTTTTCTTGGCCCAGCGCCTATTGCCATCCGGGATGATTGCGACGTGATTAGGAATTTTCATTTTGTATTAAAATTAGACTCTTTCCCTCTATTATCTTTATTGGCTGTTTCTCTTGAGTTTTAGCAAAGATATATCCTAAAGAAAAGCATAAAAGGGAGATTAGGAGTATGCACATAACAAGAACTATTTTGTCTTGGTTTTCTTTGACAAAATTCAATATTTTTGTTACCATTTCTTTGTTAATAATAACTGCCGATTTAATACATATATCTTAAGGTAAAATCGACAAAGAGTCAAAATGGCAACAACCAAAGCCGCGGGTACAAGCCGCTTGGGAAGAGATTCCCGACCAAAATATTTAGGAGTTAAACTATTCGAAGGCCAAAAAGCTAAAATTGGTTCTATTATCATACGTCAAAGAGGTTCTAAATTTATCGCTGGACATAATGTCAAGATGGGTAAAGACAATACTCTCTACGCTGTAAAAGACGGCCTTGTTTCTTTTGAAACTAAAAGAAAAAAGATATTTGATGGTTCACAGAGATTAACCAAGGTGGTGAATGTAGACGCTAAATAAATTAAAAAGAAACCAGGGGTTTAGGCCTCTGGTTTTTTGTTTCCTGCTGCTTTTATAAATTCTTTAAATAATGGATGTGGAACTAGTGGTCTTGATTTAAGTTCTGGATGGAATTGAACCGCAACAAAGAAAGGATGATCTTTCAATTCAATAATTTCAACCAAATCTTTTTTCTCATTAATTCCTCCAATTACCAATCCTTTAGAAACTAATAAATCTCTGTAGTCATTATTGACTTCGTATCTGTGTCTATGTCTTTCTGAGACTAATTCGCTTTTGTAAGCCTTAAAGCTATTGGTTCCTTTATTGATTTTACAGTCCCAAGTACCTAATCTCATTGTTCCCCCGTAATTATGTTTCTTCATTAAATCCTTTTGTTCTTCCATTAAATCAATTACAGGATTTTTAGCATTAGCATCAAATTCTCTAGAAGTTGCATCCTTGATTCCGCAAACATTTCTAGCAAATTCAATTGTCGCCAATTGTAAGCCTAAGCATAAGCCCAAGAAAGGAATTTTATTCTTTCTACAATATTCTATTACCTTAATCTTCCCTTCTGTTCCTCTTGTGCCAAAACCACCAGGAACAATAATGCCATCGTATTCTTTTAATTTACTTAATTCATTCTTGTCGCCTGTTTCAAATTTTTGAGCTGATAGCCAGTGAATATCTGGATTTCTATTATTCGCCCAAGCAGCATGTTTTACTGCTTCAATTACAGAGATATATGAATCAGTTAAAGAAAACTCTCCAGATTCAAAATATTTTCCAACAATTCCAATTCTTATATCTTTTTTTTCTTTCTTAATCGTATCAACCATCTTATCCCATTCTTCCATGTCTCTGGTTTTGGCTCTCAATTTTAATTTCTTTAATATTCTATCTCCCAATCCTTCTCTCTCATAATTAATAGGTATTTCATAAATTGAATCAACATCGGGGGCGGAAATAACATCCTTAGGGTCTAAATTACAAAAAATAGATATCTTTCTTTTTCTTGGTTCATCTAGTGGAACAGATGCTCTGCCTAAAATGAAATCAGGTTGAATTCCCGCTTCGTTTAATAGTCTAGATGAAGTTTGGGTTGGTTTTGTTTTCATTTCCCCAATTGTCTTTATAGTTGGTAAATATGTTACCAAGGTAAAAAGAACCTTTTTGGGATATTTAAGTTTCATCATTCTCGCTGCCTCTAAGAATAATAAGTTTTGGTATTCTCCTACTGTTCCTCCAATTTCAATCATTACAAAATCAGCCTTGTCTTTTTTAGCTACTTTTTCAATTCGAGAGATTACTTCATTAGGAATATCAGGAACCACTTCTACACACCTTCCATTAAACTCAAGATTTCTTTCTTTTTGAATGACAGCCTGGTAGATTCTTCCAGTCGTCATATAATTATCAGTTGATAAATTAATGTTTAAGAATCTTTCGTAATTTCCTACATCTTGATCACATTCAGTTCCGTCATTAGTAACAAAAGTTTCTCCATGTTCAATGGGGTTCATAGTTCCAGCATCAACATTGATATATGGGTCAATTTTAATAGCCGAAACTCTAAATCCTTTTCCTTGTAGTATTTTTCCAATTGAGGCGGTAGCTGCTCCCTTTCCTACGCTACTCATGACTCCACCAGCAACAAAAATGTAATATGCCATATCTATATATTAATCAAAAAGAGAAATAAAAACTATTTCTCTTCGGAACCTTTAATTATTATCCTTACTTCTGCTTCTAAATTATGATCAAATTTTAATTTGATTGGAAATTCGCCTACTTCCTTAATGGGGGTTTCTAAAACAACATCTTCTTTGTTTATATTGTATCCCATTTCTTTTAAGTGTTCGCTAATTTTTTGTTTATTGACTGATTCAAAAAGTTGTCCTTCTTTTCCCGCTTTAATATTGATTTCAATTTCTTGTCCATCAATTTTAGAGACAATAGCTTCGATTTCTTTTAATTCTTTAGTTGCATTTTCTGATTCAACCTTCTTTTTAATTTCTAGCTTTTTTAAAGATTCATTGTCAGCAACTACAGCTAATTTCTTGGGAATTAGAAAGTTCCTAGCAAAACCCGGGGAAACTTCTTTGATGTCGTTTTTTCTCCCTGTGTTAGGGACGTCTTTTAATAATATAACTTTCATATTATTTTATTATTTTTTCTATTTCTAACAAAGCCTTTTCTAATTGAGGATCTTTGTTCTGTTCGTAATCTTCTTGTGTTAAATCTACTTTAATATCTGGTTCAATTCCAGTATCCTGTATTCTGACTCCTGAGGGAGTATACCATTTAGCAGTAGTAATTTTCAAGCTCGAGCCATCATCAAGATTAATTATCTGTTGAACAGTTCCTTTGCCAAAGGAAGTTACTCCAATTATTGGTACTTTTCTATTATCTTTCAGTGCTCCGGCTAATATTTCTGAAGCGGAAGCACTTCCGTTGTTAATTAAAACAACAAGAGGTACTGAAGCAAAATTTGATGGTCCGTTTGATACTAATTCTGTTTTTTCTCCATTTTTGTCCTGTTCACTGAGAATTAATTGTCCTTTTTCTAAGAACCATCCGGCAATACTTGTTGCTTGATTAACTAATCCTCCAGGATTACTTCTCATGTCAAGAATAATTCCTGAAACATTATTATTTAAAATGTCTATAGAGGCAGTTTTAAAATCTTGATAAACTGAATCTGAGAATTGGTAAAGAGTAATGATGGCTATTTTACCGCTAGCAGTTTCTTTTATTTCGTAATCCATTGAAGGAACCTTGATAACTGCTCTTATAATCTCAACATCTTTAACTTCTGTTCCTTCTCTTGAAATGGTTAATACAACTTTAGTATCTTTTGGTCCCCTAATTATATTAACTGCTTCATCAAGCGATAGATTAGAAGTAGACGTTGCGTCAATGGCAAGAATTATGTCTCCTGGTCTTAATCCAGCTTTTTCTGCGGGAGTTCCTTTTATTGGAGAAATGGCAGTTATTTGATTATTTTTAATGCCTAATTGTAATCCAATTCCTTCAAAGCTTCCAGCAAGATCTTCTTCTAATTTTTTAGCTTCTTCTGGATTAAAAAATTCTGTATAAGGGTCTCCAATAGCATTGACCATTCCGGAAATTGCACCATAGGTCATTTTGGTTTTATCGATTTTTTCTTGATCAACGTAGCCAGTTGATACTTGATCCCAAGCTTTCTTCAATAAAGAAAAATCAATTCCATCTATCGAATAAGCAGCCTTATAATATTCTTGAAAGATAAATTCATGGTAATAGAATCCTGCAACAAAAGAAAGAGATATAAGGATCAAACCAACAATGTTTTTAGTCGAGTTTTGCATAAATTATTTTATTATTTAATACTTAAAGAATATCATATTTTTAAAAATCAAACAACACTTTTAAAATAACAAAAAACCAAGAAATTATTTCTTGGTTGCGCTTATTTATGCGTTAACTCTTCAAGTCTTTTTTCAGCTCCAATGATTTTTTCATTGAATTTTTGGTTAGTTGGGTCAAGACTGATTTGCTTTACCCAGAGCATTAAAGACTTTTTTGCACTTTTGATGGCAATGGTCTTATCGCCGAGTTTTTCATATGCTTTTGATAGCCAGAAATATACGGCGGCTCGGTGATGATAGTTTAAGTCACCGTATCTCGATATGGCGATATGCCAGAAACCGATTGCCATTACTATCTCTGATGGCGTATTGCCTTTTTTTAGCAATAGCCGAGCAGTGTTGTTGATTAGATGAGTTGCTCCAATACTATCGTCGTTGAACATTTTTAGAGTAGCGTTGACGATTAATTCTTTGGAGATATTACTATCCGTGTCTCTCGCCCGAATAGCGAAAGCATTGCAGACGCTCGGACTTTTTGGTAGTCCAAGGCGAATAGCTTTCATTGCTTTGTCATCTTTGTCTACATATGCCGCCAGCTGAATCAGAAGTTCTGCAGCTTTAGTGCTGCCGCAATGGAGGGCTGAGAGGGCTGTTTCTGTAGCTTCGCCATACTCTCCCCGGCTGAAATGGCACATAGCCTTGATTTCCGCCATTTTGATAGGCATATCGATACCTAGGCCTCGTGGACACTGCAGTAGAATTTTGTAAAGAGCTTCGGCGGTTTTTCCTTCGTCGTACATTTTTTGAAGTTCATCAGTACTTGTCATTTTTCGCCTCCTACTAGTTTGTAGGTTTTATTAGTATAAACTATAGTGAATGATGTGTCAAATTTGTCCAATCAAATAATTCCATTTATAGTTAACTATTTTAATATTGGTAAAAGATCCTATTTTTCCTTTATCTAGAATTACTGCCCTCCCCGATTCAGTTCTAGCCAAGTATTTATCTTTTCTTTTTTCAACAATTAAAACATTAAATTTTTTACCAATATATTTTTTATTCTTTTCTAAATTTAAACTTTCAAATAATTCTGTTAGCATTCTTGATCTGTCTTTTTTGATTCTATCGGGATAGTCTTTTAGTTTAAAATCAGGAGTCCCCTTTCTTTTAGAAAATTTAAAAATATGAATTATGTCTGGTTTTATCTTTTTGATAACCTTAATAGTTTTATTAAAAGATTCATTCGTTTCTAATGGATGGCCAACAATAATATCAGTAGCAATAATTCCATCTTTAAATTTTTTCTTAAAAGTTTGAGCAAGATTAATGAAATCAGAAACAGAATATCCTCTATTCATTTTTTTTAATAACTCATCGTCTCCAGACTGCAATGGAATATGAATAAATTTATACATTTTTTCTGATTCATATACCTTTAAAAGTTTTTCAATCATTTTAAGGGCGTATCCTGGATTCATCATTCCTAGCTTGATTTTAAAATTCCCCTCTATTTTTGTTAATTCTTTTAATAGTTCAGGAAGCATTTGTTTTCCTTTTTCTACTCCATAGACAGAAAGGTCTTGAGATGTTAATTGTATTTCTTTAAAACCAGAAGAAACAACAGATTTTGCCTCTTTGATAATATTAGCAATATCAAAAGAATTTAATTCCTTTCTGGCGAATCTAGTAGCACAATAAGAACAAGAACCTAAACATCCCTCAGCAATAGAAATGATTGTTGAGCAAGATTCTCTTTCTTCTCTTTTCTTTTCTAAGCAAATATCAGACTTATCTATTTTATTATTTTTAATATCAATTGCTTTTCCCCCCTTTAATATTTTTTTAACTATTAAAGAAATCGAAGGAATATTTGTTGGTCCAATCATTCCATCAGCTACTTTTTCGCAATCTTCAAAAGATATTAAAGGCAAGCAACCAGAAATAATAATCTTTTTTCCCTCCTTTTTTAATTCAAGAGCCTCTTTTAATATTTTTTTTTCTGTCCTTTCAACCACCCCGCAAGTATTTAAAACGACAAAATCAGCTTCTTCTTTTGAAGACTCTACGTGGTTTTTTAATAATAACCCACGAATTAGCTCAGAATCAGATTGATTGAGCTTACAACCATATGTTTTGATATAGAAATTCATGAGCGAGATACCAGAATTGAACTGGCGCCCTTTGCTTGGGAAGCAAATGTACTACCACTATACTAATCTCGCTAATAATACAATCTTAGGCTATTTCCTCCCTTTTTTCAATAAAGATGTAACAATATTTTTTAAAATGTATTATAATAAATATATGGATATAGACGTGAAAGAATTAGTAGAAAAAGCGCAAAACAAAGACCGAGATGCTTTTGGCAGTCTATTTGATTTGTATTACGATAAAGTCTTGAATTACGTCTTTAGGAGAGTATTAAATACTGAATATGCTAAAGATATTACTTCTAATACCTTCTTGAAAGCATTGAAAAATTTAGATCAATTTGAATGGAGAAATGGTCCGTTCAGTTTTAGTGGCTGGATATTTAAAATAGCGACTAATGAGGTTAATCAGTATTTCAGAAAACAGAATAGATATAAGCTAACTATTGATGACCCTGATTTTAAAGAATTAGGAGACGATAATAAAGTAGCCGAAGAAATAGAAAAAAAGATTGATAACGACAAGCATCTTTTAATTTTAAGTAAAGCTATTAAACAATTAAAACCGATATATCAAGATATTCTTCATTTGAAATATTTCGAAGAAATGTCCTACGAAGAAATATCTCAGGTTTTAAATAAGAACGAATCAACAGTTAGAGTATATAGTAAAAGAGCAAGAGAAGAACTAAGGACAATACTTGAAAGCAATGCCAAGGAATTTTTAGCAAACATATGACAATAGAAGAATTATTCAAAAAAGCGAATAATGAAAGAATAGAATTAAACGGACACAAAGACAAACTTAAGGCAGTTCTTTTAAGGAATGAATATTTTGATAAGGAAAAAGAATATTGGGACTGGAAACTTACTGCCTCTTCCCTTGCCTTTTCAGTCTTGTTGATATTTTTTTCAATTTCAATTGTTTCTCCTGGAAATACAAACCAGGCAATATCCGAGGAAAGAGATCTTTATAAGACATTAGAAAGCAATGCCAATGTCAGTCCCCTAGGAGAAGAAACATTTAATGGAGAAAAAACAAATGTTTTGCAAATGGTCGAAGGTGGAACGAAAACAAAAATGTATTTTAATAATCGAAATGTTCTCGTCCACTCAGAAGTTTATAACAATAATTAATAATAAAAATATGAAAATACTCGAAAACAAATTCTTTCAATTTTTAATAATCGTTTTAGTGATAATGATTATCGCTTTTCTAGCTGCTTCTATTAATGAAAAAAGCCAAGCCAACGAAAATCAAATAATTACAGTTTCTGGAACAGGCGAAGTATATGCCACTCCTGATGTTGGCCTAATCGATATATCAGTTAAAACAGAAGGTAGAGATGTTGCAACTGCAACCAATGATAATACAGAAAAAATGAATGCTATTTTAACATTCATTAAAAGCCAAGGCGTAGAAGATAAGGATATCAAGACAACCGGATTCAATATTAATCCTTTTTATGAATGGAGCGACAAGACAGGAAGAAGGACTTTAACTGGATATGAAATTAATCAGACCATCAATGTAAAGATTAGAGACTTAAGTAAGGCAGGAGCTATAATTTCTGGAGCAACAGAAAAAGGAGCTAATGATGTTAGTAATCTTTCTTTTATAATTGACGACGATGAAAAGGTAAAAGAAGATGCTAAGAATTTAGCCATTAAAGATGCTCAAGAAAAAGCTAAGAACTTAGAAAAATCTTTAGGAATAAAGATGGTAAAAATCATGAATTTCTCAGAAAACTCTTATACTCCATATGTAGCATATGACCAAAGCTATAGATTAGAGTCATCAGGAATGGGTGGTGGAGTTGCTACTCCGACCATACAAACAGGAGAAAATAAGATTACTTCGACTGTTACGATTACTTATCTATTTAGATAAAAAAGAAGACCCGTAAGGGTCTTTTTTTGTTATATATTCTTATCGATTATTCCTCCACCAACTACATAATCTCTGTCATAAAAAACGATTGATTGTCCAGGTGTAACTGCAAATTGAGGTTTATTAAAACTTAAAGTGGCTTTGTTTTTATCCTTTGAAATAAATTTAGCGGAAGCTAATTTTGCTCCGTATCTTACCTTAACATTAATTTTATTATTCTTGATTAGATTAAAAGGAACTATCCAATTAACATTTTTAACTGATACTTTGCTAAAGAAAGCAAGACGTCTTGGTCCAACAATAATACTATTTTTTTTAGGGTTTATTTTAAGAACATAATATGGTTCTTTTAATCCTCCAATATTAATATTTTTTCTTTGTCCAAGAGTATAGTTAGTTATGCCATTATGTTCTCCTAATTTCTTCCCGTTGTAATCAATAATCATTCCTGGTTTTCCATTGGGAAGCAATTCTGAATAGCTGTCGCATTCTATGAAATTTTGACTTTCTTGTTTATTAGCATATTCGCTAAATCCTTTTTCTTTAGCAAATTTTTTAATATCAGTTTTTCTTTTTCCACCCAAAGGAAAAATTATCTTTGCTAATTGATTTTGTTTTAACCTGTATAAAAAGTAAGATTGATCTTTAGTTTTATCCAATCCTCTTTTCAAAAGATATAGATTTCTTTTTTTATCAAAAGAAATTCTGGCATAATGACCGGTAACAAAATAATCAAACTTAATCCCACTTTTCATTGCTTTATCAAGAAAAAGGCCAAACTTTATTTTTGAATTGCACATGACGCAAGGATTGGGAGTCCTTCCCTTTTGATATTCTCCTTTAAAATAATCTATAACAGCTTTCTTATATTCTTCTTGCAGATTTATTACGTGATGTTCTATTCCAATCATTTTAGCAGCTTTTTTTGCATCAATAATATCGTACTTTTCGTTCGGTCCGTAACATCCACTACTCGTTCCCTTAATGTTAGGATTGTTATCCCAAATCTGCATTGTTAGTCCAATAACATTATATCCCTTATTTTTCATTATTAATGCGGTTATAGTTGAGTCGACTCCTCCGCTCATTCCAACTGCTACAGTTTTTATCTCTTTTGTTTTCATATCGAATAAATATATAGGAATTTTTCCCACTCATCAATGCATTTTTCTGCTAAATCAATTACGTCAATTAATGTTCCAAATTCTTGGACATCAATGCCAAATCTATTTTCTTTTCTAAAAGGATCATAATAACGGACAATAGGCGATAAAATATTTGAATCTTCAACCTTATGTTCGACTAAGTGGTTTTGGGGTTCGTATTTGTCTATTGTCTTGTGTTTTTGTTTGTTTGCTATGTCTCTGCAAAGAGATAAGAAAAAACTTCCAGAAATAAAGATATCAATATCTCTTCTACTGTAGCGACTTTCAACCAACCAATCTCGCAAGTGATAACATTGGATGAAAAATGAGGTAAAAGCATCTATTGCTTTTTCAAAATTATCATTAGAAGAAGTCGAAAAACGTTCAATGTCTTCTTCTAAACGTTTTATTCTGTCTAATTGTTCTTGATATGGGAAAATGTATTTATCCATTTGATTTATATCTTATGGATAAATTAACACAAGATAATAAAAATAACAATAAATATTATTTAACTAAAAATTGGAAAGCATAGTAAATTAGGAATGCTGGCCAGACTAGTGCTTTTAAAAATCCAAGAATTACTAGCCAAAATGTCGTTGCATTACTAATAAAATAAATGGCGGCACCGATAAGACCAAGACCATAAACAGCTGAATTGCTTTGATTCATATTTTTAATAATAATGATTATTAAATAAATTATATCATAAACAAAAACCGACTAACAGTCGATTTTGAATTTGTTCGTGATTTGAACTTGTGCCCCAAACAGGACTCGAACCTGTGACCTTCATCTTAAAAGGATGTTGCTCTACCAACTGAGCTATTGGGGCGTAACGAGGGATTAAAGTCCCTCCTTTTTTAATTCTTCTAACAATTCTTTTTGTCTTTTGGTTAACTTTTCTGGAGTATCGATATTTAACTGTAAATACAAATTCCCTCTGCCAATGCCTGAAAAATGAGGAATACCCCTTTTAGAAATTTTGAGTATTTTTCCCGATTCAGTTCCGTTTGGAATTTTGACAATTATTTTTTCTCCTTCTAATGTCGGTATTTTTATTCTTCCTCCAAGTGTTGCTTCTGAAAAAGCGATGTTTTGTTTTAAATAAACATCATCTCCATTTCTTTCAAAAAACTTGTGAGGTTTGATGGATATCCTGATGTATAGGTCTCCTGCTTCGCCTCCTCTTTTTCCAGCTTCACCTTTTCCTTTTACCTTAATTATCTGGTTATTGTCAACACCAGCTGGGATATTTATCTTTATTTTTTCTTCTTTTTTAATCCTTCCTTCTCCATGACAAACATTACATGGTTTTTCCGGTTTTACTCCCTCTCCATGACAATCGGGGCAAATGACGTATTGACTGATAGTTCCCAGGAATGTTTTTCTGATTTCTTGAACCCTTCCTGTTCCCCTACAGGTGAAACATTCTTTAACTGATGTTCCTGGTTCAGCTCCGCTTCCTCCACATCTTTCACAAGTAGATTTTTTAGTAATAAAGATTTCTTTTTCTTGAGAACGAAGAATTGATTCTAAGTCTAACTCTAAAATCATTTCTAAATTATTACCTTTTCTAGTATCCTTTTGTTTTCTTCTTCCAGTACTAAAACCTCCGCTAAACATATTGAAGATGTCTTCAATATTGCCAAAATCACCTCCCATGCCGCCCATGATATCTTCCCAGTTAACATTTTGCTGATTAAAGCCTCCTTGAGCGCCATTGAATGTTTTTCCAAAGTGATCATATTGAGCCCTCTTATCTTTATCAGATAGGGTTTGATAAGCCTCATTGATTTCTTTAAACTTAGCTTCGTCACCCCCTTTTTTATCAGGATGATATTGATGAGCTAATTTATAATAAGCCTTTTTTATATCTTCAGCAGAGGCAGTTTTTTCTATTCCTAAAATATTGTAATAGTCTTTTGACATGGCAATAAATAAGAAAGGCAAAATTATTCATTTTGCCATTCTCATAATTTTTTAAATTATTCTTTTTCAGTTTCAGCTTCGGGTGCACCCTCAGGACCTTCTTCTTTTTTTGGCTCCTGATTTTGAGTCGCTTGATACATAGCGGCACCAACCTTCTGAATGGCTTGGGATAATTCTTCTGTTTTTTTCTTTATATCCTCTATATTATCACCATCCTTCACTTTTTTCAATTCAGAAATCTTGTCCTCTACTTCTTTTTTTGCTTCGGCTGTAACCTTATCTCCAGCATCTTTGATTGTTTTTTCTGACTGATAGATTAAGTTGTCAGCAATATTTTTTACTTCGATTGATTCCTTTTTCTTTTGGTCTTCAGCAGCATGGATTTCAGCATCCTTTTTCATTTTTTCAATATCTTCTTTAGATATTCCAATTGAGCCTTCAACCTTAATTGATTGAGATTTATTCGAAGCTTTATCAATTGCAGTTACGGTCAGAACTCCATTGGCATCAATATCGAATTTGACTTCAACTTGAGGAATACCTCTTGGTGCTGGAGGAATGCCATTTAAAACAAATTTACCAAGAGAGCGGTTATCAGAAGCCATTGATCTTTCTCCTTGTAAGACATTTATTTCAACTGAGGGTTGATTATCTACTGCAGTTGAAAAAACTTGTGAGCCGGTAGTAGGAATGGTAGTGTTTTTCATAATCATTGGAGTTGAAACACCTCCCAAAGTTTCTATTCCTAGTGACAATGGTAACACATCAAGCAATAGAACGCTCTTAATATCTCCTTCGGGAGTTCTGCCCTCTTCTTTAGCTGTTAAGATTTCTGCTTCAATAGCTGCACCAATAGCAACTACCTCTTCAGGATTAATTGATTTATTTGGTTCTTTACCAAAGAAGTTCTTAACTGCATCTCTGGCAGCAGGAATCAATGTTGTTCCTCCAACAAGGATAACCTCATTAATTTCGTTCTTGTCCATCTTAATTTCTTCTAGGGTTTTTTTAACCCTATCAATTGATCTCGTAATTAAATCATTAGTCATTGAGTCGAATTGAGATCTAGATAGTTTGTATTCTAAATGTTTAGGACCATCAGCACCAGAAGTGATGAAAGGGAGATTAATATTGGTTTCCATCGCGCTAGATAATTCAGTCTTAGCTTTTTCAGCTGCTTCTTTTAGTCTTTGTAGGGCCAAAGCATCTTTTAATAAATCAATTCCTTGTTCTTTTTTGAACTCGGTTAAAATCCAGTCAATTATTCTTTGATCAAAATCGTTTCCTCCTAAATGAGCTTCTCCACCAGTAGCTAATACTTCAACAACATCTGGAGAAACATCAAGGATTGTTACGTCAAACGTACCCCCTCCAAAATCATATACTAATATTTTTTGAGCATCTTTTTTACCGAAACCGTAAGCTAAGGCAGCGGCAGTTGGTTCATTAATTACACGCAAAACATTAAAGCCGGCAATCTCTCCCGCAGCAATAGTTGCTTTCCTTTGAGAATCATCAAAGTTAGCTGGACAAGTAATAACAACATTTTTAATATCTTCTCCTAATTTATCTTTAGCGTCAGCTTTAATTTTCTGTAAAATCATCGAAGAAATTTCAATTGGATTGTACCATTTATCTCCCATCTTAACTTCAACTCCCCCATCTGATTTTTCTCTAGTTTCATATGGGAGAAGTTTTAATTCTTTTTGTACTTCAGGATCAGAAAATCTTCTACCGATAAATCTTTTTACAGCGGAAATGGTATTTTTTGGATTGGTAATAGCCTGTCTTTGAGCAAGAATTCCAACTACCCTTTCTCCTCCTTTAGTTTGAGCGATGATTGAAGGAGTTAAAATTGAACCTTCTCTGTTTTCTAATGCCTTAGGTTCTCCATTAACAATCGAAGCTGATTTTGTTATAGCTGTTCCTAAATCTATTCCTAAAATTTTTGACATAGTTCTTTTATTTTTTATTCTTATATATCAATACTATTAAATTATCACTCTAATGTCAAGAGTGATAATGTATTATTTGCTCACCTTGACTTTTGATGGCCTTATAACTTTTCCATTATATAAATATCCTTTTTCCAGCTCTTCAATTATTGTCCCAGGCTTATCCCCTTCTACTTCTTCAATAGCTTCATGAAGATTAGGATCGAACTTCTTGCCAATACTTTCAATCTCTTCTAATCCTAGAGCTTTTAAAGCATCTTGTAATTGTTTTTTAATCATCAACAATCCAATAATACTTTTATTATTTTTATCTTCTTCAGAGATAGCTTTTTCTGCCAATCTAAAACTATCTAAAACGGGAACAATATCCTCAAAGACACTTTCTTTGGCAATACAAAGAGTTCCTTTTAATCTTTCGAATTCTTGTTTTTTGTAATTAAGGAAATCGGCTTTCTCTCTTTGCCAGCCAGCAAAGTATTCTTCCTTTTTTTGTTTTAACTCTTCTAACTCTTTGTTTGGCTCTTCTGTTGTTTGTTCTTCTTTCATATTAGTTCTTCTAATACCTTATTTAACGAATTAATTAATTTAATATTTTTTTCATAATCCATTCTTCTTGGTCCCATAATGGTGATGATTACTTTTTGAGAAGGAAGGTTGCATTCGGAACAAATCATGGTCATGTCTTTGGATTTAGCAATCGGATTTTCTTTTCCAATAAATATTTGTGTTTTTGAATTGGTTTGTAATTTATCAACATTCTTTTCAAAATTTGTTAAGAAATTAACAAAACTATTAATAAAATCTTCATCTCTAGATTCAGGCTCTTTAAATATTTCATCTAATCCTTCTTTCAAGTTTAGCCCCTCTTTAGCGAAATACAAATTAACAAAGCTTGATGAATTGTCGGCAATAAACTTAGCTATTTCTGAAGCCATTCTAAATTTGTCTTCTACTCCTTTAATTATATATTCTAATTCTTCTTCGATCTTTTCTTCTCTTTTTTCTTTTAAGTGATCAACAAAAAATCTGTAAGCTTTATCAGTAGGAATTCTTCCTGCTGAAGTGTGGGGTTGCTCTAAGAAACCTTCTCTGATTAATGCTTGTAGTTCGATTCTTATCGCGGAAGGACAAAGGCCGAAATCGTGTTTTTCGGCTAAAAACTTAGAGCTAACTGGCTCGGCAGTTTTAATATATTCTCTGACCAAGCTTTTTATTATCTGTTCTTGTCGTTCGCTTAACATATGGATTTAATATACCACATGTATTTTATCAGTCAAGAACTTGGACTGACAAATAGTACTTATTTAAAAGTTTTAAATCATCATCCAATTCGTAAACTAATGGATTGCCCATCGGTATTTCTATTTTGGTTATCTCTTCTCCTGATAGTCCTTCGATGTTTTTAATTAAAGCTCTAATACTATTTCCATGGGCAGCGATGATTATTTTTTTACCAGACATTATTTGTGGAGCTATTGTTTTCTGCCAATAAGGGAGAAGTCTTTCTTCGGTGTCTTTTAAGCTTTCAGTTAAAGGCAAATCCCCCTCTTTTATTTCTTCGTATTTATATTCTTCTACTTCTTTTTCAATCGGAGGTTTAATATCGTAGCTTCTTCTCCATATTTTAATCTGTTCTTCACCGAATTTTGCTCTAGCTTCGTCTTTATTCATTCCCTGTAATCCACCATAGTGCCTTTCGTTTAATCTCCACGATTTTTCTATAGGAACAGCAAGATTCATTTCTTTTAAAACTAAATCAAGAGTATCGTAGGCTCTTTTTAATACCGAAGTAAAAGCCATATCAAAAGAGAATCCTTTTTCCTTTAAAAGTTGTCCAGCTTTTTTAGCCTGACTGACCCCTTCTTCTGATAAAGGAGCATCAATCCACCCAGTAAAGATATTTTCTTTATTCCAAACGCTTTCTCCGTGTCTAATGATTATTAATTTATTCATATTAATATATTACTATTATTTTCTAATAATCTCAATATTGTTATTTAATAAAGAAATTATCTTTGATGGTTTTGATTTTAATCTTCCGCAATCAACATAGAAGTCTATTTTATCCTTAAAATACTCTTTTGCCTCATTAATTGTTTGGGCTGGATCATTTCCTTCTGTATTAGCGCTGGGAGCAACTATCGGTCCAGATATTTTAAGTAATTTAATTAGATATTTATTGTTCGGCAATCTAAAAGCTAAGCTATTCTTCCCTCGATGTAGATATTCAAATTTTTTAATCGGAACAATAATGCTTACTCTTCCTGGCCAATATTTGTTAATAATTTTTTTATCAATTTTAATATTAAATAAATCTAAATCTTTAACAGAAGAAATGAGAATAATCATCGGTTTCTTTAAATTTCTTTTTCTTATTTTATAAAGCTTTTCAATGCTTCTTTTATTCATTGCCGAACAGACTATTCCATAAATAGTATCGGTTGGAATTACTCCTATTCTTCCATTCTTAATATCTTCCCCTATTTCTTTTACAACTTCATTACTTGTCATTCGATTTTTTTCTTATTTCAGCTTCTCTTACTTCTTTTTCGTTCATTCCGAAGTGATGAGCAATCTCATGCCAAACAGTTTCTTTAACTATTCTTTTTATCTCCTCCTCTGATTGAGCAGATTTTTCAATTGGATTTTTAAAGATAGTTATTTTGTCGGGTAAGACATCCGCATATCCCCATCTTTTTGTTTTTGGAATTCCTTCATATAAGCCGAAGAGAACATAATTTTTTCTAATTTTTAATTTCTTTAATTGTTCAAGGGTTGGATTGTCTTCAACAACAATTCCGACATTGTTTAATTTGTCTAAGAATTTTTGAGGAATATCTTTAATCCCTTCATTTACTAATTGTTCAAATTTTTCTATTTCCACGTTTTTATTCTATCAAAAAATCACCAATTAGGCGATTTTAAATATTTTATTCGTTTGCTGCGGGACCTGGACTCGAACCAAGATTAATGGCTTCAAAGGCCACTGTCCTACCTTTAGACGATCCCGCAATATATTATTATTCAATCCCAATCGATTCAATTAAAGCTAATTCTAGCGGTAATTGCTGTATTGAAGCATACTTACTTTTATTATCAGCGTCTAAGAGTAGATTAAGGGTTTTCTTTAAAACTTCCTCTGTTAAGCCTTCTGCCTGTTCTTTGGCCTTTTCCCCTACTTCTTTAGTTTCTCCCGGCATTACGGAATTGATTAAGTTTGAATCAATCTTTAGGATAAGCAATTTTCGTAAATAGTCAATAAGGGTTTTAGTGAATTCGGGGATATCTATTCCCTTTTCAATGTTATCGTTCAAAAATTTCAAAGCCCCTGATTTATCTTTTTTTATCAAATAATCAGTTAATTCAACGACTAAATTAATATCAACTAACCCTAAAAGCAATTGGACATCTTCTGCTTTAATTTTAGTGTCTGGCAAGAAATTCAAAACTTGATTTAGTGTTCCCTCAGCATCACGCATTGAACCTTCGGAAGCTGAAGCAATTAATCCTAAGGCTTCTTTCTCGATATCTATTCCCTCTTTTTTGCAAATGAAAGAAAGTTTTTCTACAACTTCATCAAAAGAAAGTTTGTAGAAATCAAATCTTTGGCATCTGGAAGCGATAGTCGGAATCATTTTATGTGCTTCCGTTGTTGCCAAAATAAAAACAGCATATGACGGTGGTTCTTCTAATATCTTCAAAAGTGCATTGGCTGCGTCTTTTGATAATTGATGAGCTTCATCCAATATTAAAACTTTGTATTTTAAAAAGTTGGGAGCGAACTTGATTCCTTCTCTGATGCTTCTGATTTCATCAATGCCTCTATTTGAAGCAGCATCGATTTCAATAATATCAACTGCCTTGCCTCCATTAATCTCCAAACAAGAAGGACATTTATTGCATGGTTCAGATCCTTTTAAGTTTTGACAATTAATTGCTTTGGCAAATAATCTAGCTAAAGTAGTCTTTCCTGTTCCTCTGTGTCCAGAAAACATGTAAGCATGAGAAATCATACCTGAAACTATTTCATTAGTTATAGTTGTGACTACATGCTTTTGTCCAATGAAGTCTTTGAACGTCTGAGGTCTGTATTTACGATATAAAACTAAGTTTGACATATACTGTATTCTATTATTTTTTCTCTCAAAAAGCAAATAAAAAAGAGCTATTGCTCTATATAAAAGAAAAAGGAGAGCATCGGTATAAATAGCTCTCCTTGATTGATAATATTGTATAATTTTATAGAGATAAAAATTATTAAAATATAATCAATTTGTTTCTGGTGTATTTTATAACACCATCGTATATTATATTCTGAATAAAGTATTCAGACTCCTCGGTTTAAATAAACAGAGAAAAATATTATATACCAATTATTTAGGTTCTGTATTAATTGTAATCTTTTAAAATATTTTGTCAATAATGATTATAAACAAAAAAAGAGCCTTAAGCCTAATTGTGATAAATTGTTAAAAGTGGAAGGAATTTAAATCAGATGAATCACGCAATTGAAGGAACAACCATCCTTCCACTTTTTGCCTATATTTTAGCAGCAGCACATGCTAAAACCTCCTTACGAAGTTTGTTCTTTTTACATAACCGTCTCTTCACTTGAAAATTAATTCATCAGAGAATTTTGTGTTGCTTTTTACTTCCTTCATCTTAAATCTTTTTTAAATTTTGTCAATAAAATAAAAAAGAACCATAAGATTATGGTTCATGTATGAAATAATTCCAGAGGATTCTACCCATACAGATGTAGTTCATTCAGCAGATTTTAAAGGTGCGCCGTAGTTTGTCGGCCGATAACACGAATCTTGCCGTCACTACAATTCAATAATAATCAAATTAAAACATTTGTCAAATAAAAAATATGGGAGCTCGATTTGTTTCAAGCTCCCTTTCCTAGCTTTGTGAGCCAGGCTTCACTTAAGGTCGTCGGTATGGGTAAATACCGAACAAGTATATAATTAACCCATTTTTATCTTTTGTCAATAAAAAAAGACCTATTGGGTCCCCATAATAAGGGAGAAGAGTTTTGTGTGAAATAAACTTGTCGCGACATTTTCACTAAACTCTTCTGTAACTTTCTATATTTAAAAATTAGAAAGCCTATAGTATCGTTTTTAACTTAAAAAGACCTCTTTGAGTCTTTAGTTTTTTGAACGATTTTGGAAACGTTCTATAAATATAATATCTTTTGAATTATCTTTTGTCAAACAAAAAAGAACTATACTTTATTATTAATTCTTGACAATATAATCTCTTTTGTTAGAATAGAAACATATGAAAAATATAAACAAACAAATCTGCTGTTGTTGTCCTCCATTAGACTAAGAGATTGGTTTGTTTTTAACAATAAGAAATATAAAAACTAATCTCTTAATCAGAGATTTTTTGTTAATAATAAAACATGAAAACAATTTTAGAATATATCGGCAATACGCCGTTAATAAAAATAGAAAATAATATTTTCGCTAAATTAGAAGGATTTAATCCTGGAGGTTCAATTAAGGACAGGATTGCTTTGAACATGATTAATGAGGCGGAAAAAGCAGGATATATAAAACCAGGAGATACTTTAATTGAACCAACTAGTGGGAATACTGGAGTTGGTTTAGCAATGGTTGCTGCGATGAAGGGATACAAGGTTAAAATGATTATGCCAGAAAGCACTAGTAAAGAAAAAATAAAGATGATTAAAATATTTGGTGGAGAAGCAATATTGATGGAAAATTTAAGATATAGAAAGTTTGCGATTAACGATGTGAAAGACATGGCTAAAAAGGGAGAAAGATTAGTTTTTTTAAATCAATATGAAAACTTAGCTAATCCAGAATCACATTATTACGGAACAGCTGAGGAAATATTGAAACAAATGGAAGATAAGCAAATAGATTACTTTGTTGCAGGAATGGGTACCGGAGGAACAATCACGGGAATAGGAAAAAAGTTAAAAGAAAAATATTCAAATATTAAAATTATTGGAGTCCAACCAATTCAAAATCAGGTAATTGAAGGATTGAGATCTCTCAAAGACGGATTTGTTCCAACAATTATTGATTTTGATCTAATTGATGAGATATATGATCTTGAGGCGGAAAAAGCTTTAACCACCAAAGATGATCTTGCCAAGAAAGGAATCTTGGTCGGACCTAGTTCGGGAGCGGCTATGTATGTTTGTCGTGAAATACAGAAAGATAATCCAAAAGCAACCATCGTTACTGTCTTTCCTGACCGCGGAGAAAGGTATCTTTAAATATGGAAAAGATTAAGATATAATAGAAATATGAAACTATATAATACCCTAACTAAAAAGAAAGAAGAATTTAAACCGATTAAAGACAAAGAGGTTGGAATATATACTTGTGGGCCAACTGTTTATTGGTTTGCTCATATCGGAAATATGAGAACTTATCTTTTTGAAGATTTTTTAAAGAGAGTTTTAATGTATAACGGATACAAAGTTAAGCATGTGATGAACTTAACTGATGTCGGACACTTAACTTCTGATTCTGATTCAGGAGAAGATAAATTAGAAAAAGGTGCCAAGAAAGAAAGGAAAACAGTTTGGGAGATTGCTCAATTCTACTCAGATTTTTTTAAAAAAGATTTAAAATCTTTAAACGTTATTGATCCAACTATTTGGGTAAGAGCCACAGATACTATTCAAGAACAAATAGATTTAATCAAAGAAATGGAAAAGAAAGGATTTACCTATACTATAAAAGATGGAGTATATTTTGATACTTCAAAATTAGAAAAATACGGAAGACTTTGGGGAGAAAATGAGAGAAAGGAAATGAAAGGAAGAATCGAAGAAGTAACGGAGAAAAAAAATAAAGCAGATTTTGCTTTATGGAAATTTAGTCCTAAAAATGAAAAGAGACAAATGGAATGGGAATCTCCTTGGGGAGTTGGTTTCCCTGGTTGGCATACTGAATGTGTAGTTATGAGTGTGAACAATCTAGGAATACCTTTTGATATTCATTGTGGAGGAATTGATCATGTTTTTATTCATCACACAAATGAAATTGCTCAGACTGAAGCAGTATACAATAAACCAATGGCTAATTATTGGATGCATGGAGAATTTCTTAATTTGAAAGATGGAAAAATGTCTAAGTCTTCTGGTAATATTGTTACTCTTAGTACGTTAAAAGAAAAAGGCATCAGTCCCCTTGCCTATCGTTATCTTTGCTTAAATACTCACTATAGAAGCAAACTTGTTTTTAGCGATGAAAGTCTTGAATTTGCTGAAACTAGTTTAAATAAGCTTTACGAAAAAACAGTTGAATTATCAAGGAGTAATAAAATAAAACATTCGAATAAATATGAAGAATATCAAGGTAAATTTCTTGAATTTATTAATGATGATTTGAATATTCCTTCTGCCCTAGCTTTAACTTGGGATATGATAAAAGATAATGATGTTACTGATTCAGAAAAATACGATTTATTAATTAATTTTGATAATATTTTTGGACTAAAATTATCTTCAGTTAAATCAGAAGATATTTCTGAATCAAAATATATTATTAAAACCGAGAAAGATGGTGTTCCTGTTTGGACCAGTGATATTAGTATTATTCCTGACGACATAATGAAACTTATTGAAATAAGAAATGAAACTAGGAAGAATAAAGAATGGGATAAGGCTGATGAGGCAAGAAAAGAAATAGATAAAAAAGGATGGCAAGTTGAAGACTCAGGAGAGAAAACAATAATTAAAAAGAAATAATAAAAGCCCTGCAAGATGCAGGGTTTTTAAATAAAGAAAAGATTATTTAACTTTGTTGAATTATTCTTTAGCGATTACGCAGTCTTCATATATGCTATTTTTTCCTTGTTGTAGAAAAGCTGTATCGCCTTTATTCCAGAACACAAAAGATTCGCCTGTATTTGTGTAGCGTGCTCCAGAGGCAGATATGGTTTGTAAAAGTAATAAACTACTACCATCGCTTAAATTTAATTCTACCTTATCGTCAAAAAAGATAGCATTAATAATTTTATCGTCTTTACAATTAAAAGTTGCTGCCGTAATAGTTGTTGTATTGGTAGGTTTTTTTATAACTGTACTAGTGGGTATTTGTTTGATAGTCATTTTTAGTTCAGTCATTTTTTCACCAAAACAAAAACCAAGATAAAAAATACTGATGTATAAAATTACGGCAATTGTTATTGAATACCAAGTAACTTTTTTCCACTCTATCTTCATATTCAACTTCGAACTTTTTTTTGTTGTTGCCATATTTTTATTATTTTTTAATTTATGTTTTTATTATATCTTTAAATAATAAAAGACGTCAAGAAGGTTATTAGATTTTTTAATAAAAATAAATTTAAAATTTTAATTTTGCTCCTCACATTCTTTATAAAAATCTAAAACCTTATCAGCTACTCTTTCCCAAGAATATTTTTGAACTTCTTTTAGTCCCCACTCCCCCAATTCTTTTCTTAATTTCTCATTGTCAATCAATTTTTCTAATTTTTTTGATAAATCAATTTCATTTTTTGGTTCAGCTAAGAAATCTTCTCCTTTTGTGTTTTGAAGTAATTCTTTATATCCCATATTACTAAAACCGCAAACTGGTTTTCCTAGAGCCATTGCTTCTAATAAAACAATGCCAAAGCTTTCTCCGAATATTGCTGGACTACAATAGATATCACAGGTTGAAAAATATTGAGGAACGATATCTCCACTCTGGGTTCCTTCCCAATAAACCTCTTTAAGATTATTTTCTTTAGTATATTCTTCACACTCTTCTTTGAGCGGACCATCACCAACGATTATTAACCTTAGGTTGTTATATCTTTCTTGCAGGATTTTATAAGCCATGAGTAAATATATTAATCCCTTTCTTTCTTCAATTCTTCCTAAGAATAGAATATTAATTTTACTATTATCGAATTTATCTAATCTTTTAATTTTTGGATTGAATTCATTTAAATCGATACCATTGGGAATTACTCTTTTTAGTCCATTGAATTTTTTAAAAGGTTCGAGATTAAAAGAAGCTACTCCGATAACACCTCTTACTTTGTGATTGATTAATCCGCTTAAATTATTTATCATCGTGCTCACGATTGGTGCTGCTTCAGTATTAGCGTGAAAAGTAATAATATTGGTTGCGTCGGATCTTTCTAATATTTGTGAGGCCGAAGGAATGATAAAATTATGGAAATGCAAAATATCAAACTTTTCTTTATTAAGCATTCTTTTAATAGATAAAGGATTAAAATTACAAACTAAATCTCCTTGCGTTCCTGCAATATTTAAAGGGATTGATGTTCCCAAAAGAATAACATTTTTACCATAATTTTCTTTGAGTTTTCTTCTGGGCACGATTATCTTAGTTTCTATTCCCCTTTTCTCAAATTCTTTAGATAGTCCTAAAATATGATTTTTGACCCCTCCTGGATTGCTGAAGGAATGGAAAGAAATAAAGCCTATTTTCATAATTGACGTTTAATTTGTTGTTTGCTACATTATACTTAATGAGTAGTGAAAATACAAATATTAAAGTACCGCCTCAGGATATTGAAGCAGAAAAAAGCCTTTTAGGCTCTTTAATGTTGGATAAGGAAGCAATCACTAAAGTTGCTGATATTTTACACTCGGAAGACTTCTATAAAAGAAATCATCAATATATCTACCAAGTAGTTGAAGACTTGTTTACTCGTGGCGAACCAATCGATTTAATTTCGGTTTCTTCAAAGCTAAAAGAAAGAAATCAGTTAGAAAACGTAGGAGGAACAGCTTATTTAACAGAATTGATTAATACGGTTCCAACAGCCAGCCATGTTATGACTTACGCAAAGATTGTTCAGAAAAAAAGAATATTAAGAGACTTAATTAGTGCTGGAACAGAGATTTCTTTAATGGGTTATGAAGAAGAGAATGAATCAGATGATCTATTGGATTCAGCCGAAAGAAGAATTTTTAGCATCACACAAAAGAATTTAACTCAGTCATTTTTGCCAATTAAGCCTTATCTAGAGGAAGCTTTTGAAAGAATAGAAAGAATATCAAAACAAAAAGGAGCTTTAAGGGGAATATCAACCGGTTTCAATGGTTTAGATTCTCTTCTTTCTGGTTTGCAGAATTCAGATTTAATTATTTTAGCGGCCAGACCATCGATGGGAAAATCAAGTTTAGCATTAGATATTGCTAAGAATATTGCGTTAAAAGAAAAAAAGCCAGTTGGTATATTTTCTCTAGAAATGAGCAAGGATCAATTAATTGATAGACTTATTAGTTCTGAATCGAATATCGATTCATGGAAGTTAAGACAAGGAATGCTTTCAAGTGACGGAGATCAGAATGATTTTGTTTGTATTCAGCACGCTCTAGGTACTCTTTCTGAAGCCCCTATCTTTATCGATGATGCTTCTAGTTGTAGTGTTTTACAGATGAGAGCAATGGCCAGAAGATTACAGGCTAGCCATGGATTAGGATTGATTGTTGTCGATTACTTACAATTGATTGAGCCAAACAATAAAATAATGAATAGTGTCCAACAAATTACAGAAATCTCAAGACAACTAAAAGGATTAGCCAGAGAATTAAACATTCCCGTTTTAGCCCTATCTCAGCTATCAAGAGCAGTCGAACAAAGAACACCCAAGGTTCCTAGACTTTCAGACTTAAGAGACTCGGGTTCAATTGAGCAAGATGCCGATGTTGTTTTATTTATCTACCGTGAAGATGTTTATCAAGAAGAAAGTCCTAGAAAAGGAATTGCAGATATTATTATTGCCAAACACAGAAATGGGCCTATCGGAAGAGTAGAATTATTCTTTGATAAACAAAGAGCTTGTTTTAGAAATATAGACACGGGTCGAGATGCTTTTGAGGGAGACGTTGGATACTAGTAAATAAAAAAACCTGCTTCAGAACGAAACAGGTTTTTTAATATTCAATTAATTTTTAATGTCTGTGATTTCAACTTCAGTGTAGAGCTGTCTGTGCCCCTTTTTGACTTTGTATCTTTTCTTTGATTTATACTTGAAAGTCATTACCTTATCAGCTTTAGCTTGTTTTAAAACTTTAGCAGTTACAGTAGCTCCTTTAATTAATGGTTCTCCAATAATTAAATC
Source organism: Patescibacteria group bacterium UBA2211 (assembly GCA_002327845.1). GTDB lineage: Bacteria > Patescibacteriota > Minisyncoccia > Minisyncoccales > Minisyncoccaceae > UBA2211. The sequence goes on along the minus strand of DCUP01000006.1, from coordinate 19,034 downwards.
TTTTTCATTTTCAACTAAAAGAACATTATCAAATACAATTTCAGCCCCTTCTTCGGCGGCAAGTTTTTCTATCTTTAATTTGTCTTTTGGGGAAACTCTGTATTGTTTTCCTCCTGTTTTTATTACTGCTAACATGTTTTTTTGCTTAATTAATACTTTTTGTTTATATCATTTTATCGTCAGATAGTCAATAATCTGCCTATATTCTGATAAAAACCTCGGCTAGAATGAAGGCAATGTATACAAAGAGTAGAAAGACAGCTTCTTTCTTGCTTATCTGACTATCGTTTTTGATAAAGAAAAAGAAGAAGATTATTGCTATTAATAAGAAAATTCTAGCCACTGCAAAGGGAGAAAAATCGGTTATATATATTGGATTAATCAATGCTACGATTCCTAAAACAAGAGTGGCTGGAGCAACAATTGTTCCCATTAAGTCTCCCAGAATCATCCATTCCATATTTTTTCTAGCTGAAGAAATAGCAAAGAATATTTCTGGAGCGCAGTTTCCTAATCCTACAATGAACAAACCGATGAGAATAATGGGCCAATTAAAGGTGGTAGCAAAATATTGAGCCGATCTAACTATTCCTTCTGAGGCAGCAGCAAAGACAATTAAACTGAAAAGAATCTTAAATATTCCGCTAAAGGAAGCTTTAAAACTTTTAGTCGGAGTAGCAGTATCTTCACATATCTTAGTGAATCTTTCTTTTTTAGAGAATAACCAAATAATGTATAAAAAGAAAAAGGAAATCATAATAACTCCGTCAACTCTCGAAAGATTGTTGTCCCAAATTAGAATCATTGGTAAAATAGCTGCAATCACTGTAAATAATAGTGTAGTATGAATAGTTTTACTTTTGGCAGGAATTCCTTTTTTAGCAAAAATAGCGGCTAATGCGATAGCTAAAGTCATATCTACTACGTTTCCTCCAATCACATCTCCAAAAGATAGTTCTGGAATATTATGTAAGGCTGAAGAAATACCAACAAACAAGTTAGGTAAAGAACCAATTAAAGCCATAACCAAAAAAGAAACTACGAATTCTTTCCAGCCAAGAAACTTAGCTATTTTTATCAAACTTTTAACTATCATTTCTCCTGATAAGTAGAAAGAAAGACAAGAAGCAAAGAAGATGAGGAAGTAGATTAAAGTTGTCATTTATATTATAGTTTTTATTAATTAGCGCATTAAAGGAGCACATTCATCTCCGTTAAAACATTTATCTTCTCCGCAAATACAAGTTTTTACTTGATGGCTATTGGTTGGTGAGCAGCCGCACGCACCGACAAGGCAAAGATTTGGAAAATCAGATGTTGAAGTGCAACATATAGATGATTCAATAGTTCCTCCCGACATCAAACATGATTGTTCTTTTTTAGCTTCTTCCGTGGTGATATCTTTTAATGTGTTACCGTTTAATACGAATTCTTTAGTAATTCCAATAGAAGGTGAAGAAGTCATTGCTTCTTCTGCTTTTCTGTCAGCATAATTTACGAAAATGTTATTATCTCGTATTTCTACGCCCTGAGGAGCAATTCTATCTCCCAAAAGAATAGCATTAGTGCCTTTGCATTCGTCATTTCTAAGAGCAACTGCTAGATAATAAAAAGTACCGCTTCCCCCCATAGTTTGAGTAAGGATAAAAACTACATCATTTAATCCGTCGTTATTCAAATCGGTCATTTTTTCATTTCCAAAATATTGCGTGATAGTTTTTGAGTTAGAATTAGGAATCAACTCTTCTGAATAGCCATTTTTTAATGTAATATTTTTTCCTTCAATAACATAAGAGCAGTTTTTGTGGTCAAAATTATTTGTTTCTATTTTTTGCGGTTCCGTCATTAGTTTATAACAAATCATTATTACTATTCCAATTAAAAACAAAACTATCAGAGTAATTATGATAAGGGTAAAACCTTTTTTATTTTTATTCATATTTTTTTATTTATTAATATTAATAACATTATAACACAAACAAAAAACCGACAAAAGTCGGTCATTGAATATCCTTGTCTTGCTTAGCTTTTCTAGCTTTTATTATCCTTTTTATTCTATTATTAATTAAAGAGCCACAATCAAGAGTTCCTATCGCAATCAAAATTGCTTCTTCCTCTTCTGAGTTGAGCGAGTATTTCTTTTTTATTTTTAGTAAAACATTAATCGCCTTTTTATGTTCCATAATTTAGTGTGATTAATTTTTAAATTTGTGCCAATAGGCCAATAGATAGTATTGAATGTAATATAGAAAATAAGGGAAAATTGGCGGTCCTAACCGGATTCGAACCGGTGTTCTTAGATTGAGAATCTAATGTCCTAGGCCTCTAGACGATAGGACCAATACAGTATTTAAATAACATATATAGTGTTATTTGTCCAAGACTGCTTCTTCACGTTCAGGTGGGATTTGCCAATAATCAAATATATATTTTGCTAAATCGTGAAAAATAGGTACTGCTGAATATTCTGAAGTTTTTGTGGCCGTCGGATTGTTTAATTTAATAAGGATAATGAATTTAGGATCTAAGGCTGGAGCAAAACCCATAAATGTTTGCCAGGTATGATCTGAATATCCTGCTTTGTTTATTCCTAAAGAAGTATAAGGAACTTGAGATGTTCCTGTTTTTCCCCCAATCCAATAACCAGGAACCTGAGCTAAATGTCCAAATCCCTTCTCGACTACATTGGTAAGCATGGTTTTTAAGGTTGTGCTGGTTTCTAGTGAAACAATATTTTCTTTTAAAATCGTTGGTTCTATTTTTGTTATTCCATTAGCCGTGGTTATTGTTTCAACGACATACGGTTTATACAGTGTTCCTCCATTAATAGCAGCAGAAAAAGCTGTGATCATTTGCAAAGGAGTTATTCCTATTCCCTGCCCAAAAGAACTATTCGGAAAACTAGTATTGTTTGGATTATTATTTTTTAATGCTTCTGATAATTGGTTGTTTTTTGAAGATATCTCTCCGCTCAAATCAATGCCAGTGTTTTCAAAAAATCCAAATGATTTCAAATAATTATAGAACTTATTATTTCCTATTAGACTTTCAATATACATTACTCCGGTATTAATAGAGTTTTGTAGAATTTCAGTCATAGTTACATTTCCCCAGGCTTTTTGCGAAAGATTGTATACTTTATATCTTCCATATAAACCATATCCTAAATTATCATTGAAAACAGTTTCAGGGGTTACAACTTTTTCATTAATAGCCATAGCCATAGTTATTGGTTTAAAAATAGAACCCGGTTCAAACAATTTTTGAATGCAAGAATTTTGAAAAGATTCCATTGTTGCTTTTTCATAACTATTGGGATTGAAATTAGGATTTTGAGCCATAGCAACAATTGCTCCAGTATTTGGATCCATAACAATGATTTCACCTCCTTCAGTGTCATATTTTTCAACACCATTGTTTAATAATTTTTCAGCTTCATACTGAATATTATAATCAATAGTTAATCCTAAAGAAACTCCATTAAGAGATTCTTTTTCAGAAAGCTTAAAAAGAAAACTCCAAGGATTTTTTTCTGTCTTTGACATGGCAGTTTCTCCTTTTATTTGTTCATCATAATAGCTTTCTAATCCATATTGGCCTAGTTCTTCTTGATTAATGAATCCTATAATTTGAGAGGCAGTTTCTTCTTGAGGATAATATCTTTTAGTTTTGTATCCAATATGAACTCCATCTAAACCCAATTCAGATATTTCTTTGGCCTTAGCCTTATCTATATTTTTTTCTACTATTTCATAGAAACTTCCTTCCTTGCTCATTGAAACCAAAAGAGCATCAGGGTTTTTTCCTGTTTTTTCTGCCAATACCTGAGCAGTAAATTCTTTTTCTTTTATTTCTTCTGGAGAAACAAAAAGATATGGTTCTTTTTCTGTCATAGCCAGCATTTCTCCATTTTTGAAAGTTACCTCTCCCCTTTCTCCTTGAGTTTCAGACAAAGAGGTTTGTTGTCCTTGAGCCATAGCTTTGTAATATTCTCCTTGGTCTATTTGTAAATAAAATAAGCGGGATAAAACTATCCCTCCTATTAAAAAGACAATGACTATTACGATGTTTATTCTTAGATTAGACATAAGAAACTATTTGGAAGCAACGGATGCTTCAGGAACAATGATGTAATTCAACTTACTCACCTTCTCGAAGCCTTCTTCCAAAACTTTTTCTTCGATATTAACGAGATTTCTGTCTTTTGAAACTGAAACCTTTAATGAGGCTACTTCTCTTTTTAATTCTTTAATAGTTGTCTCTCTTTCTCCTTTAATATATCCTGATTCTGTTAATTTTACTACCTGGAAAACATAAAAGCAAACTAAAGCTAAGGAGACTAGGGTTATCATCATGAAGAATCTTTGTGAATTGTTTTTTGCTATAGTCATATTTTTATATTTTTATTGCTACTCTTAGTTTAGACGACCTGCTTCTTGGATTAAGTTGTATTTCTTGATCTTCAGGAACAATCGGCTTTTTGGTTACTATTTTTACTTCTCCGTTTTTTTCTTTTTCTTTTAAAAATTCTTTAATAATTCTATCTTCTAGGGAATGAAAGGAAATAACTACTAGCCTTCCATCCTTTTCTAATAGGTTTAAAGCCTCTGGGAGCGCTTTACGGAAGTTATCTAACTCATTATTGACTTTGATACGAAACGCTTGGAAAGTCCTTGTTGCAAAGTGTGTTTTGCTGTGATGATACCATCCGGGAGTTGCTTCTTTTATAATATTCACTAATTGCAAGGTGCTTTTTATCTTTTCTCTTTTTCTTGTTTCAATAATCTTTTTTGCTATCTTTTTGCTAAATTTTTCTTCTCCGTATTCTTTTAATATTTTTTCAATTTCATCTTCGCTCCATTCATTTAATATTTCTTCAGCCGTTAAACCAGTTGAGTAATTCATTATTAGCGGTTCGTCTTTATTAAAGCTGAATCCCCTTTCTGCCTCGTCAACATGGTAAGAAGACATTCCGATATCAAATAGTATTCCTTTGATATTACTGAATTCATTCTCTTCTGCTATTTCTTTAATGTTAACGTACGAATTATTTACTGGAATCAATCTTTCTATTTTCTCTTTTTCTATTTTTTCAAATATCTCTTTATCTATTTCTATTCCTAATACTTTTCCGTTTGGACTATTTTTTTTCAATATCTCTCTGGTATGTCCTCCGCCATTTAGTGTGCAGTCAATGTAATTTCCATTTGGCTTAACATCTAAATATTCAATAACTTCTTTTAATAATACTGGTATGTGCATCTTATATTCCTAATTCTTTTAATCCTTCAGCCATGCTTTCAACTTGGGTATTAGTTGTTTGTCCATATTTCTTCCAAGCATCTTCATCCCAAATTTCGATTCTATCGTATAAACCAGCAATAACTACGCTTTTGTTCAATTTGGCGTATTCTTTTAAATAATCAGGAATAAGGATTCTTCCTAGGCTATCAACCTTAACGTCCATCGCTCCAGCCAGCATTACTCTCGCAAAGCTTCTAGCATTTGATTGTGATAAAGGAAGCTTGCTTAATTTATCAGCTAATTCGTTCCATTGCTTTTGTGGGTACAAAAAAAGGCATCCGTCAATACCTCTGGTTATGACAGCGCCTTCTGATAAAACACTTCTAAATTTAGTAGGAATGGTTAACCTCTTTTTGGGGTCTAAATTGTAATTGTATTGGCCGATTATCATAAATATGGTTATCCACTACGTTTTTATGTTTTCCACACTTTCCCCCACTTATTAACACTGTAAGACCATTTTACACCACTCTAAAAAACTTGTCAACCACTCGTCAACACGTCAAATCCCCTTTATTTAAAAGGTTTTTTCGATTTATCCACAGACAAATAAAAAACACCTTTTTAGGTGTTTATTATCCACAGCTCAATTATAAATTAAGAAATGCTTATCGTAAAATTGTCAGAATCTATTTGAATCTTACTTCCCTGAGGAATTGTATCGTTTAATAGGGCTCTAGCAACCGCATTTTCAACCTTGTCTTGAATAACCCTTTTCATTTCTCTGGCTCCGAAGACTGGGTCATAACTTAATTCAACAATTTTGTTTTTTAATTCTTCGGTAATGACTAGCTCTATTTTCTTTGCCCTTAAGTTATTGTTTAATTTATTTAATTGTATCTGAGCAATCGTTAGTAAATCTTCTTTGGTTAAAGACTTAAAAACTATTGTTCCATCAAATCTGTTTATAAATTCTGGCCTAAAGGTTCCTTTTTCAAAGATTGCAGCAAGAAGATCTTTTTTAATCTCTGGCATCTCTTTATTCTCTTCTATTGCCTTTAATATCGTCTTATAGCCCGCATTTGATGTCGCGATGATAATTGTGTTGTTAAAGCTAACTTTCCTTCCCAAATTGTCATTAACGTACCCTTCATCTAAAACTTGAAGAAAAACATTAAGAATGTCTGGATTGGCTTTTTCTATTTCGTCTAATAGTACCAAAGAGAATGGATTTTCTGAAACTTGAGAAGTTAAAATACCTGGTTGTTTTTCTGAGCCAAGGAGTCTTGGAATATCATCAATTCTTTGGAATTCAGACATATCGATTCTTACCATCTTTTCTTCTGAGTTAAAATATGTTTCAGCTAAAGCCTTAGCGGTTTCTGTTTTTCCCACACCGGTTGGTCCTAAGAATAGAAAGCTTCCCATTGGTCCTTTTCTGGTCTGTACGCCCGTCCTAGCCCTTCTTAGGGCCGAAGATATCTCATTAATGGCTTCCTCTTGTCCAACCACTCTTTTGTGCAGAATTTCTTCAAGATCTAGTAGTATTTCTTTTTCTTTGCTTCTTATTTTCCCTACTGGTATTTTTGTTTTTTCTGAAATCATATTATCAATATGTTCTGGTAAAACAATATTTGTTTCCGTGTCTCTCCCACTATATATCACAGCTTCTTCTAAAAGATTTATTGCTTTTTGTGGGAAAGGATAATTAGAAATGTATTTTTCACAAACAATGATAGTTTCTTTTAAAGAATTAAAAGAAATAAATTTTTGGTGTTTAGCTTCTAATTTAAAAACGTCATTTTCTAATATTTTTAGAGTTTCTTCAGTTCCCATTTCTTCCACTTCTATCCTTTGGAATTGCGCCAAAAGAGATGGTTTGTTCTCTATATACTGATGTAGGCCAGCATAGGAAGTTAAACAGATAGTTTTAAAGGTCGGAGAATTCAAATATGGTCCGATAATTCCAGAAACATCAACTACTCCTGCTTTTTCTTTCCCTCCCAAGAAATCATGGAAGTCATTGATTATTAAAATAACATTACCAGCATTGCTAACTTCTCTAAAGCATTGCTCTAGTGTTTTTTCCATTTGTTCAAAAGAAGTTGTTGTTGAGGAAAGTGACACAATATCTAGTTCTATAAAACGGTTATTGTTTACGTTGGGCAAGGATTGGCCAACTAAACTTTTTTTGATTACTCCATGAATAATGTTTTTTCTTCCCACCCCTGGTTCTCCGATAATTAAAGCATTACCAGCATCTTTTTTTGATAAGATTCTTTCTATTTGTGATACTTTTTCTTTGTGTCCAATAATATCTTCAAAACCTCTTCTTTTTACAATATCAGTCCAATCAATTGAATAACTATCTAATGTAGGAGTATATCCAGCTGTCCAATCTTTTCCAAGTGATCCCAGTTTTAGTAGATTTTCATATGACCAGAATTGTTTATCTTTTTGTATTTTTAGATAAATTCTTTCCAGCCAATCATTTATTTTTTCAAAATCTTCTTCATCAATGTCCGATTCGATAATTATTTGTTTTAAATGTGGCTCTACTTTAACTAAAGCAGTGATAATATCCCCTTCTTTTATTTCTTCCCCACCTCTTTTCAATGATATTCTTCCTGCTTCTTCAAAAATAGCTTCAAATTCTTCTCTTGTTATCTGTGTTAAGCATTCTTTCGATTCTAATTCTTTTTTCAATCCATTTAAATCAATTAATAATCTTGAGAAAATGAAAATTATTCTTTGATTTTTAACATCCAAGAATGATTTAAGAATTGTTTCATAATTAGGATAATGCAATCCATTTCTTTTTGAATCTTTAATTGCTTCATCTAAATATTTAGCTGATTTCAAATTAAAGAATTGAGATAAATTTTCTTTTTTATCAGCTAATGCTTGCTCTAGAGATATTTTCTTTCTTGGGTTTTTAAGATATTCATTAAAAAAAGAACTTAAGTTTTTTGTTAAAACAAAAACAGAAAAAGTAACAATTACTGAGCCAAACAGCAAGTCAGCATCCTTAGCATTAATAACATTATAAATATAGAACAGTAGGAAGATACCGGAAAATATTAAAAATATTTTTTGAATTAATTTAAAACACCAGAAAATTGATTCTAATTGAGCCACTTTATATATTTCTGTTTTTTCTAGATTAATCATAGGTATTTAAATCCATATATTATAGCGACAATAAACAAAAATGGATAAACAATTGAAATGAAGAATATCATTATCCCTAATACTAAAACAACTATTTCGTAGATTAAAAAGAAGGTAATTAAAAAAAGCCTCATTATAAATCCAATTACCCTAGTTATGATATTTGATGCGAATGTTTCGAGGTATTTACCGATATCAAATCCTCGGCCATAATCCCACAAGTATCTTCTCCAGGGTGAAAAAAGAGAACGCAATGTCTCTTTTATAGAAAAGAAGTCAAACCCAAATAAAAGATAGTTTTTTAAGATAGATAAAACTTTTTTTGGCGTAAGTATCAGCTGCCAGTATAGATATTTGATAAAAATATTCATTCTTTTTGGCAATTTTTAATGTCGATATATTGATTATAACTGCTTACTATTAAATTGTCCATAATTTAACACTTGACAATAATTTTTCCATAATTATAATGGATATCATCAATAGAAAAAGGTCGGCACTTTATAACAAAAAATAATAATTTTTATCTTTTTAAAAAAGATAAAGTGTTTACAATTAACCTTTAATAAAATTTATGATTTTTGAAGAAAAAATAAACGAAGAAATTGAATCAAAATTAGGAGAAGATGAGTCTTGCGAAGCCGAAGAAAATCCAGGAAAAGTCATTTGCGAATTTGATAACGAAGATGATTTTTCAGATGATGGCGATGATACAGATGAAGAAGAAGATATTGATGACGACGATGACGAAGATGATGACGACGACATCGATGAAGAACTGGGTGGTGACGACGCAGACGAAGAAGAATAATTTTCCAACAAACAGCCCCGCGATTGCGGGGCTGGCTTATTGCTTTTTTATTCTTGAGTGATATAATCAGAAATATAATAATAAATAAATACGTCATGAAAATCATGAAAAACAAGTGGATGATTGCTACTATTATTCTTGCAATCGTTTCTATTGTTCTCGCAGTTTTGCTTTCACAGTCAATAATTGGTTCTCCTCAGAAAGCAGCAGAAAAAGCAATAGAATATATTAATAAAAATTTATTAACTCCTGGTACAACAGCAACACTAGTAAGTGTTGACAAGGAACAAATAGGAAATCTTAGGAAAATAACTATTGAGGTTGCTGGAAACAAGTTTGGTTCATATATCAGCATTGATGGAAGATATCTTTTTGCTAGTGAGCCATTCGATATGAATAAGGAGGTAGAAACAGACACAACAGATACGGGATCAACTATAGAAAACACTGGAACTGTATTAGATGGAAACTTTAACGAAGCAAAAGATACAGAAGTCTGTACTGAGAACGAAAAGCCAATAATATACTTCTTCGGTTCATCAGGATGTCCTCACTGTGTTTGGGAAAAACCAATACTCAAGAGTGTAATTGATCAATTTGGAGACACCATTTCTTATCACGAAAACATTGATTCTGAAACAGACTCTGATGTATTCTCAAAATATAGCACAGGAGGAGTTCCCACTTTAGTAATCGGTTGTAAATATTATAGAGTAGGATCAGGTGAAGCAGATGGAGAAGAGAAAGAAAAAGAGAATTTAAAGAAGGTTATCTGTCTTGTTACAGGAAACCAACCAGCTAGCATTTGTCAGTAATTTAAATCAAAGCACCCGCAAGGGTGTTTTTGCTTTCTTTTCCTTCTCTTGACAAATTTAATAAAATGGTTATTATATATTTATAAGTAAAACAGTTCATTTTATATTAAATAAGAAGATTGGTTTTGGTGGTTGTTTTTAGAGATTTATTATCCTTAAAAACAGCCACCAAATGTGGCACAAGTGAAGCTTTTTGAACACCAATCCCCTACGGAGGTGGTGGGAAATATGATTGTGTGTAAATAAAAACAAACACCTGTGTGCTGTCCGGTACCAAGACCAGACCATAAAATTCGCCTGATCGGCCCTCCGAAAAGGACCCCCTTGTGATACGATGCTCTAGTAATTGGCGCGGGAAGCGCCCCTTGAGATTCAATAAGGATGCGTGTCTTCAGCGGTTGCTACAAACAACCATGGTTAGGGCGCCTAACGGGAAAATTCAACAGACTATAAAGCTGTCTTACAAGCACCTTCTTAGCTGGAATATCCCCAAAAGCCCCCACCATTTAATCTTCTTATATCCATCAAATCCGCGTCATACAAAACTGTATGCGCGTTTGTTTTTTATATAACAAAAAACTCCACTTTCGTGGAGTTATTTTTGTTATCCTTATTTTAATTCTACAGTTGCACCTGCTTCTACGAATTTCTTTTTCATTTCTTCAGCTTCTTCTTTCTTAGCATCCTCCTTGATTGTTTGAGGAGCTGTAGCAATAGCGTCAACTAAGTCCTTGGCTTCTTTTAATCCTTTTTGAGTCAAGTCTCTTACAACCTTGATGACTTCAATCTTCTTGTCACCAGCTGATGTTAATACTACGTTGAAAGAAGATTTCTCTTCTGCGGCTGCACCGGCGGCTGCTGGAGCTGCTGCGGCTGCCATCATTTGAGGAGCGGCTGATACGCCAAACTTCTTTTCTAATACTTTTACTAATTCAGCTAAATCTAATACTGACATTTTTTCTATTTCTTCAACTAGCTTTTTGAACTTTTCAGGAACTTCTACTGTTTCTATTTCTTCTGCCATATTTTTATATTTTATTATTTATTATGCTTTTTGATCTCTTATTTGGGAAAGGGCTAATACCAATTTCCTCATATTTCCAGAAAGAACTCCGACTAAGTTTGTTGCTGGAGCGGATAATGTTCCAACAAGCATTCCCAATAATTGTTCTTTGCTTGGCAATTCGGCTAATTTGATAACGTCGGCCATTTCACAAAACTTATTTTCTAAAAATCCTCCTAATATCTTAGCGTTTTGATTCTCTTTAGAGAATTGATACACTATCTTGCTTGGAGCAATTTCGTCTTCATAACCGAATATTATTGCCACTTCTCCTCCTAATTTCTTTGAATCAAGCTCTACGTTTTTATTCTTTAGAGCTATTTCCATTAAACTTTTCTTGGCTACCTTCATTTCACTACCTTCTTTTTTAAGGTTTTCTCTTAATTTAGCCAATTCCTTTACCTTGATCTTGCTAAAGTCCATAAAAACGATTGACTTTTGTTTATCGATCTTGGTTTCAAGATCAGTGATGATTTTTTGTTTTTGTTCTCTTGTTAATGCCATATAATTAAAAAATCTGTGATTCCACAGACGACCTAACACAATATTGCTATTGTTTTTTCCTCAACAGGACTTATAAATGCCTGTTTTCTGTGGAATATTTATTTATACTACTATTATATCTATTTTTAACTTTTTGTCAATTCTTCAGCAATAGCCTCACCAAATTCCTGTGCAAATTCAGCATTTTCAGCGGTGATAATATTACCATCTTTGACGATAGAACTTCTTTCATATATTCCGTCATTTAGCTGAATAATTTTAATTCCCGTTTTATCCATATCATTAGACCAAACAGTTGCTTTTTTTCCTTTTAATACTCCAGCTTTGGCTAAGATTGTTGGAGCAATACAGATAGCTGCTATTAGTTTTTTCTTGTCTACCGCTGCTTTTATAATCGTATATGAAAGTTCATTGTCTAGTAGATTTACCGCACCTTGTCCTCCAGCAAAGATGATGGCATCAAAATCATCAACATTTAAATTAGTAATTAAAACATCAGCAATTCCCTCTCCTCCAAATTTTCCGATAGCTTTATTCTTATCACAGGCTGTTTTAACAGAAATACCTTTCTTTTCAAGAACTTCTTTGGTAATGAAATATTCTTCATCGCGGAAATCTTTTGAAGCAATGATTATAATAGCTTTTTTCATATATTAGTATTATATCACATTTTTTAATAAAAAAAATGACGATTAAATCGTCAATATTTTATTGAAACTTATCCTTTTATCGTAGACGATGCATTCAAGGGGCTCCTTTATGTATGAATACTTTTTAAGGATAATATCTACTTGATCGCAATCAAGATTTTTTGTGCCAGTAATGTATGGGCCAGTCGGACTATCGTGTTTTATGACTAGCTTTTTTCTATTGCTTAACTCTTTAAGCATAAGAATTTTTACTTGGAAAATATTTTGTCTAAGATATTTTCTTTTATCTATGAATAAGATTTTTCTAATATTTTCCAAGAATTCTTCATCCGGTACGTTTTTTAGATCTTCACTAACCTCTTTTTCATTAATCATTGCAATCACCAATAATTGTCAAATGACTCTAAGTATCTTTTATCACAAAAGAAAAAAGAGGGCAATTGCCCTCTTTATCATTTATTAGCTTTCAGTTTCGTATCTTTCTTTTCTAGCCATTCTCCAGTGAAGAATATATAGCGGGAAAGCAACCAGTATCATAGTTATAGAATCAAGGAATTTCTTTTGTCTTTCTGACTTTATACATTCATCTCCAGTATTTGCATTTTTCCAGTTTTCATAATCTCTAATCATATTATCTATCTGGTTTTTTTCGTCTTCAGTTAATTCCGGATTCTCTTTTAATTTTTGAGCATCTATTGCCGAATAAGAATATGGATAGTTGAGGCACATACTATAGTCTCTTTTTTCTGCTTCAGGGAAAATGTAGGCCTTAAGGGCGGTATTGATAAGGGTACCTAATCCAACAGCAAAGAATATTAAGCTAATCAAGGAGACTATATAAAGATAAACTGTCATTATTGTTTTTGTTTTTGTCATGTTTTTATATGTTTAATTATAATATTAATGACGACCTTACTTCTTTATAATTTATTATATCAAAATGCTTTCAGATTGACAAATATTATGATTATGTTATTATGATTGAGGTAATTTCATGACAAGAGTTAAAGGAGGAACGCCCAATGGGCAAAGGAACGGACAAATTCTTAAATCGATTACCGAGAACAGATTTCCTGTCCCAACAAGGAGACAGGCAACAAACTTCAGGAAAAGAACTCCTGATGAGGTCTACGCAAATTTTCCCACAAGGAATCATCATGCGTAGACTTTTTTTATTATATTTTAACCTCTGATAATTCTTCAGGTAAGATTACTGAAGAAATAATAACTATTATAAAACAAGAAGAAGCGACCAAAAACAAATTGACTATAATATCATTGCCACTATTAAATATTATTTTCTGAAAAAAATCAACACTAATAAGGGCAATTCCTAAAGTATAAGAAAGAAACGTCCAATCTCTCCATTTCTTTATACGAAACATTTTCTTATCGATCGTATTTTTAACGACATAAGCAATTATTAATATAGTTACAAAGAAAACTAAGAGCTGAAACAGCATAATAAGAGAAAGAATCATTTCTTCAGCTGAGAAAATTAACGTTGTTTGAGATGTTTTATAAAACGATTCAAGAGCAACATTAATATCCTGTTCGGTTATAGTACTATTAATAACAAAAGGAACAAAAGAGACTGACATAATTGATGAGCCTAAGCAAATCATAGTAAAGAGTAAATATTTTTCTTTTAGAATATTTACTCCTTTTAAGATTCTTTGTTGTATGTTTTTCATATTTTTATTATATCAGTCCTGTCTTTAATGTAAACAAAAAACCAAGCTCTAGAAGAGCTTGGTTTTGTTTGATTTCCTTAGATGCGGCTAACGTTTACTGCGTTAGGACCCTTTGGAGATTCACCTTTTTCAAAAGATACTCTGTCACCAGTTTTCAACTCGTCGTAGCTTACGCCCTTAAGTTCATTACTGTGAAAAAATAAATCTTTTTCTTCTCCATCAACTGTGATGAAGCCGAATCCTTTGTCTGTTAGGTTCTTGATTGTTCCTTCCATGATTTTAAAGTTTATTTGATTAATTTTTAAGGTTTTACCCTAAAGCTTAGTTCCTTGAATAATCTCGACTAAATTACTATTAAGTAACTATCTTACTACATAATATTAGCATCCAATGATAAATTGGTCAACTTAATTATCAACATTTTTAAATAAAAAAGCTCTCAATAAGAATATGTCTTGTGTGAGAGCTATTTGTTTCCCAAACCTTTGGAGGACGTTTAGGAAGAGTACGGGACTATTTTTTTGAAAGGTTGATGTACCCTTGTTTTATTCGGGTATCGTAATACCCAGCAGCTCCTGACATGGCAAGGAAGTTGAAAGAGTATCCACTTCCATCTTCATGTTGAAGTTGATTAATCACAACACTGTGCGATGTGCCACTTACCAGCATCATTTTAACTTGCTGGCGATTGGCAAAAGCTTTGATAAGCTCTTCTTTGGTCGGACCATTTGTGATCTTTATCAATAACAAGCCTCCTTGTTACTATTATATTATACAATATATTATTATATATTGTCAATAGCAAGAGATTGGTTAAGACAAATTAGTCTGGACAATGAGGAACCCCAGATAATCCTTCATTGTAGTTAGTAAGAATATCAGCATCATTCACAAATTGAGCTCTATTTTCATCACTAACTTCAAATACAGCATCGCCAAGTAAAGATGTTGCTTCGTTGATTATATTTTGAATTTCAGTAGGAATAAAAGCACCATTCAAACCATTTAAAACTGCCGCAATGTATTGATGAGCAAGTTGATACCAAGCATTATCTGCTACAGGAGTTTTTAAAGTTTCTACAATAAACCATTCTGGCATTCCAGTTACTGTTGGCCAGTCGTGATTTTTCCAATATCCTTGAGTAAGAGTACAACTAGGATTATCAGTTCCAACTGTGACAGTAAGCTCATCGGTATCAGATACTGGAACCTGGAATTCATTAACACCATTCACGGTTACGATATTAGTTGTTGTTTGAGTTAGTTGTGTTGAACAGGTGTAAATCCATGTTTCTTCTTTTTCTAAAATAGTATTAGTATTTACATCTCCGGTTGGTTCAGAAATAGGACTACAAGTATCATCATTAATTGTAATATTTTGAAGTGGGAAATCACCAGTGTTAGTTACTGTATAAGTATAGGTAACTGTTTCTCCTGATAAAATATTAGCCTTATCAGATGTTTTCTCAACATTAATATTAGTTATTCCCTCTTTTGCGGTTATTTCGAAGTATACCAGTTCTTCATCAGAAAATCCTGGGAAACAATCTACCTGATGAGCAATTATTCTTAAATAGAAACTACAAGTGCCAGAACCCGAATCAAGATGGAAGACTGTATTTATTGATGGATTTTGTGAAAATGTGGTTGTTGGAGAAACATATCCTTCTAATGGGTAGAAAAACGAACCATCTTCATTGCTTCTTATCTTTAATAAGCTACAAAGGTCTCCAGACAATCCTTCTGTTTGAGAATAATATTCAAAATCATCAATAGATCCTAGATTAGTAAGAAAAACAGGACTAGGATAATCAATCAGCGGAGTCATAGTTATAATAAATGGAGTAGTTGCTGAAAAATTTAAAGTAGCAGATTGGATTAAGCCAGCAGATGTTTCTTGATCTGAAAAATATGAAAAAGATGGCGAAATGAAAAACATTGATACAGCTAAAAGCATCATTAATATGTACATATTAAATGATTTTTCGAATCTTTTTTTAACTTTTTTTGTTTTTCTTTGTTTCGACATATATTTTTTTTATTTCTCCAATTATTATTAATAATGATGGAATCCCTACTATTAAAATAAATCCAAGCGGTTGTTCAATAAAATTCATAACGTATCCTATATAGGGAACGGAAAATAAAACCTTACCTATAACTTCGCTTTTGAATGGTCCTTCCCTATCGAATCCGCCATTTGCATCTCCTTTAGTTTCGTATAGAATATTGCCATTTTCTTCCTTAATGCCAGCAATTCTGTGAGTGGTTGAAACTCTTTCTCCCTTTTTTTGAAAAGTAATAATGTCACCCACAACATAATCACTTACCGGTTTTACAATCAAAACACTTCCTGTTTTAATTGTTGGTTCCATTGATCCTGACTGGACAATCATTAATTTTGTATTCCCTTTAATCGGTAAGAAGGAAAAAATTAACAGAATAGCAATCAAAGCAATCAACCCTCCCAATATATAATTAATTAATTTTGATATTTTCATTCTTTATTTAATTGTTAATCATTCTCCCCGATTATTATATCAGGGAGAATCCATCAGCAATTAAAATGTTAAGCTGTCGTAGTAATCCATTAGAGCAGTTTCAAATAAGCCATTTTTATTCCATGGGAAAACTCCTGTTACGCTTCCAAGAGGAGCGTAAGTTCCATGGATTAGCCATAACTTAGCGTTTATTAGATCTTGATTAAGATCAAGGCTACCAATTTGATTATTTGTTCCGGCTACAAGATTTATATTTGCTAACGCAATAGCGCTTGCACTACTGCCCCAGTCAAAGTTATTACCGTTTTCTTCCCAAGCAATAAGTGTATATGCTCCAGGAGCAAGAACTCCACCATTATTTTCAATTGTTAAATTGTAATCAAATGTTTTTTCTTTAACACTGTAAGCAACGGTTCCATATGTTAAATCAACACCTGGTTGATCATATACAATTGTTGGCTCTTCTCCGTCTGGGAATATTTTATCTTGAAGAGTAACTGTATTTACTAATTGTTCAGCAGTAAGAGTAATATCAAAGTTCATACTTTTGTTTTGATATCCATTGCCAGCCTGGCAATCCATGTGATAACTTTGTTGAATTTTCATGAACCAACCAACTGGAAGCATACCTAACAAAATGTTTTGACCATCTTTAGAAGCCAAGGTGAATCCCATATCATTTGTGTAGATTACTTGCCACCACACAGGATCAGCGCTTGGTACTTCTGAATTTGTTGGATCTGGTTTATAAACCCAAACAGTCATGTCGTAGTTAATTGCTTGAGCTAGACTAATTGGAGCAACTTGATCTGTACCATTTACTTGGACAGTTTCTTTAATCATCTTAAAAATATTAGCAGGATTGTTTCCAATATTTTTAACTGTATATTCTGCATATTCATTTTGACACGGTTTCAAGTCAGTAATATTTACAACTCCTGTTGCTTTCCAAGGATCTTTACCATCAACAGATATGTTAATTGTTCCAGTAGAAATTGTGTTGGCGGTAGCGGTTTCAATGTCATTAAATAATGCTGTTGTTCCTCCGATCGCTATGGCGCCAACAACACCGATAACCATTAAACTTAAAATTATTTTGCTATTCATATGTTTTTATTTTCCTTCCAATCCCTATAAATAATTATTGGGATTAGAAGTTTTCAATTATTATAATGGTCCGTGTTTTATCCCACGGCGGTCGACCTTTGGGCCATTATTTAATAAAAAGACCGCAGTTATTACGGCTTCATGAAAGCCTCTGCGGTCATTTAATAAATATTTACTTGTTTCATGGTTAATGGCCATACCTTTAGCGAAACGCGCTAAGGGTATAGCATCGACCCACTTGCAAGCCCATTTTAGTTCATTGATTTTATAATGTCAACAAAGAGTTATCCACCATATTTGTTCCGTGTAAAATAAAAAAGCCTTATTTAAAAGGCTTTTTAATGAAATTATCTATTAAAAAATAATATTTGTATTGGGTAAAAATGTCTTTATTTCTTGCATCTTTTCTTCAGAAAATCTATTTCCTGATAAATTAAATACTTTTAAATTATTTTTTATATTTTGAATCTCGTTAGGCATTGTATCAATAGAATTATTAGAAAAATCTATAGAGTATAAGTTGGAAAGTTGACCAATCTCAGCTGGTATTCCAGTAAGATTATTATTTTTTGCAGATAGAATTTTTAGATGAGTCATTTTTCTTATTTCAGCAACAATAGCTCCTTCTAAAATATTATTATCAAGATAAAGTTCTTCTAAATTAACAAATTCTCCAATCTCTGAGGGCAAGCTCTTTAAGTTGTTATTAGACAGATTAAGTATCTTTATTTGATTTTTATTTGAAATACTGCTGGCATTAAAAGAATTTAGATTTTTACTACTGAGATCAAGAGTGTTACCGATAACATTTCCTGGATTATTATTAATTGGAATATAATTATCAGACGATTCTTCTAGTGATCCTAAATAAAATAATACTAAAATGATAATTAAGATTGCGACTACTATCAATATATTTATTTTCATATGTTTTAAATTTATATTATGAACAAAAACCGACAAAAGTCGGTTTTTATTTTTAAGGATGAAGATATTTAATAATGATTATTCCAGCACTACCATTGCCACCCACATAACTGCCCAACGCTGCTCCACCACCACCAGAACCATATCCAGTAGCACTACTACCATTATATTTACCAGTTGCTCTATATGCTCCATTACCACCACCTCCTGCGCCTCCTATTCCACCGGAGACGGTAGAATAGGATCCACCACCACCTCCTCCCGCAAATGTTGTGGATGTTCCAGAAATTGAAGATGTTATTCCATCTCCACCTCGGCCCCTTGTTTCCGTTACTAAATCGTTTCCAGTGTAGCCGGCCATTGAAGCGCCACCACCACCTCCACCAGTACGATAATATGTAGAGGTTGTGTTTGCTCCTAGTCCTCCAACATAGCCCTGTCCGCTTACTCCACTTCCTCCCGGACAATTAGAACAATATCCTCTACCTCCTCCACCAGAACCACCAGAAGGTGCTGGTGTTCCAGAGGCAACTTGTCCTCCTCCGCC
>DCUP01000010.1 GCA_002327845.1 Patescibacteria group bacterium UBA2211 | reverse complement strand
CAACGTTTCGGTGAAATGGAAGTTTGGGCATTAGAAGCCTATGGTGCTGCTTATACCTTACAAGAAATGTTAACGGTCAAATCCGATGATATTGTCGGTAGAAACAAAGTGTTCAGAGCGATTGTTGATGGACAACCCATTCCAGAACCGTCTTTACCAGAATCATTTAGAGTTTTGACAAGAGAATTACGTTCACTTGGTATCTATGTTGAATTAATCGACAGAGAAACAGGTGCGAACGAAGTAAATAGAAGTTTAATTGACGATGACGTTGAAGACTATATTACTAAATATGGCTTCCAATCTTAAGAAGGGTGAGTGAATGAAATGAGTCAAAAATATTCGCATTTAAAGATTCGTTTGGCCTCCCCGGAAGAAATTAGAAGTTGGTCCTACGGTGAAGTCAAAAAACATGAAACAATCAATTATCGGACTTTAAAACCAGAAAAAGATGGTTTGTTCTGCGAGAAGATTTTTGGACCGACTAAAGACTACGAATGTTATTGTGGAAAATACAAAAGAGTGAGGTATAAGGGAATTATTTGTGATAGATGCGGAGTCGAGGTTACTAAGTCAGCAGTGAGAAGAGAAAGGATGGGTCATATTAAATTGGCTACTCCCGTATCACATATTTGGTTTTTGAAAGGAGTTCCTTCAAGAATAGGAATGGTTTTAGGTATTCCACTTCACAAAGTTGAAGAAGTTGTTTACTTTGTTTCTTACGTTATTACCAAAGTTGATGAAAATTTGAAAGAAGGAGTTTTGGCTGAAATTGAAGATGAATTCAAGGTAAAAAGTAAAGAGATAAAGAAGAATACAGAAAATGAAAAGCAGCAAATTTTAGCTTTAGAAGAATTAAAGAAAGCTAAAGACAAGGCTAAGCAGGAAGTAATGTCAATTAAAACTTTAGAGGTTTTAACTGAACTTGATTATCACAGATTGTCTTTAAAATATGGTGAAATATTTGAGGCAGGAACAGGAGCGGAAACATTGAAAGAACTTTTCATGAAAGTTGATATTGATAAATCAATTGAAAACGTTAAACAACTAATTGAAGAAAAGAAATCAACCGAAGAAAAGAAAATTATCCTTAGAAGATTAAAAATGTTTAAGGATATGAAGCATGCCGGAGTAAGGCCTGAGTGGATGTTTATTGATATTCTTCCAGTTTTACCTCCCGATTTAAGACCAATGGTACAATTAGATGGAGGAAGATATGCTTCTTCTGATTTAAATGATTTATACAGAAGAGTTATTAATAGAAACAACAGACTAAAATATTTATTAGAGATTAATGCTCCCGATGTTATCGTTAGAAATGAAAAAAGAATGCTTCAGGAAGCAGTCGACGCTTTGATTGATAACAAGATGCGTAAGAGTACTACAACCCAGGCCTCAACTGGAGGCAGAAGATTGTTGAAGAGTTTGGCTGATATGTTGCAAGGAAAGCAGGGAAGATTTAGACAGAACTTATTAGGAAAAAGAGTTGATTATTCTGGTAGAAGCGTAATTGTTATTGGTGCTAATTTAAATCTTGATCAGTGCGGTGTTCCAAAGAAAATGGCGCTAGAATTGTTTAAGCCTTTTGTGATTAAGAAAATATTAGAAAAAGAATTAGCTTTTAACGTCAGAGGAGCCTCAAGATTAATTGAAGAAGAAACCGAAGAAGTATGGGCATCTTTGGAAGAAGTAGTAAAAGAAAAGCTAGTTTTGTTAAACAGAGCTCCAACTTTACATAGGCTTGGTGTTCAGGCTTTTCATCCAATATTAATTGAAGGAGAAGCAATCAGATTGCATCCTTTAGTTTGTACAGCTTTCAATGCCGACTTTGATGGAGATCAAATGGCTATTCACGTTCCTTTATCTGATGAAGCTCAACAGGAAGCAAAAGAAAGAATGCTTTCTAGTGTTAACTTACTAAAGCCATCAACAGGAGATCCAATCATGATTCCTACTAAGGATATGATTTTGGGTTGTTATTATTTAACTAAAATTGTTCCTGGGCTTTCAGGTGAGGGTAAGTTCTTTAGTTCGAAAGAAGATGCTTTAATTGCTTACAATTTAAAAATGATTGATTTGAGAGCTCAAGTTAAGGTTAGAATGGATGAAAATTTTGTTGAAACTAGTGTTGGCAGAATTATTTTTAACGATGTTTTACCAGAAGGTTTTGAATACCAGAACGATATGATGGATTCAAAGAATGTTAAAAAAATGATTAATAAGATTATTGATATCTATGGCAACGATGCAGTTAAGACTTTGGATAAAATTAAAGCATTAGGATTTAAGTTTGCTACTAGATCTGGTATTACTTGGGGAATGGATGACTTAACGGTTCCGACTGAAAAACCAGCTTTAATTGCCGAGGCAGAAAAGAAAATTAAAGAAGTTGAAAAGTATTACGAAAAAGGTTTGTTGTCTCGTGACGAGAAATCTAGTCAAGTTATTGAAATTTGGAAGAAGGTAAAGAACGAAATTGAAAAATTAGTTCCTAAAGCTATTTCTTCAAGTAGTCCAGTCTTCAACATCGTTGATTCTGGTTCTAGAGGTTCTTGGTCTCAGCCAGTACAGATGGCTGGTATGAAAGGTTTGGTTGCTAATCCAGCTGGAAAGATTATTGAGTTAGCGATTAAGAATTCTTTCAAAGAAGGTTTCGATGTTTTAGAGTATTTTATTTCTACTCATGGTGCCAGAAAAGGTACAGCTGATACTGCACTCCGAACTTCAACTTCAGGATATTTAACTAGAAGACTTGTTGATGTTGCTCACGATGTTATTATTAATGAAGAAGATTGTGGAGATAAAGAGGGAATAACAGTTTACAAAAAAGATGCCAACGAAATCAACCAAGATTTTATTCACAAGATATTTGGCAGAATTTCTTTAGAAAAAATAGAAGATCCTGAAACTAAAGAAGTTATTCTTAAATCTGGACAAGCAATTGATTTGAAAACTGCTCAAAAGATTAAAGAAATGAAAAATATTGAAGGATTAAAAGTTAGATCTCCCTTATCTTGTAAATGTATTCGTGGAATTTGTCAGAAATGTTACGGACTTGATTTGGGATGGAAAGGATTAATTAAGATGGGTGAGGCAGTGGGAGTAGTTGCTGCTCAAGCTATTGGTGAACCGGGAACTCAATTAACAATGAGAACTTTCCATACTGGAGGTGTGGCCGGTGAAGCAGATATTACTCGTGGTTTACCAAGAATTGAAGAAGTGTTTGAAAAGAGACCTCCTAAGGGAGAAGCTGAAATGATAATTAAAGATGGAAAGGTTACCGAGATTGACGACAAAAAAGGAATTATTAAGGTTATGGTTTTAAAGGATGAAAAGAAAAAAGAGGAGGAAGAAATGGAATACAGAATTTCTTCTAATATTGAAATATTAGTAAAAGTCGGAGACGAGGTTAAGAAAGGAGATGCAATATGCGCCGGTTCTCTTGATTTAAAGAAATTATTAAAACTTCTTGGAGTCAAAGTTGTTCAAGATTATATTATTAAAGAGATTCAGAAAGTATATGTTTCTCAAGGTGTATCAATTAACGATAAGCACGTTGAATTAATCGTGAGACAAATGTTCTCAAGAGTAAAAATAAAAGATTCTGGAGATAGTCGTTTTAGCTCAGATGAAATTATTTCTAAAGCAAGAATGCTTGAAGAAAATGAAATCTTAGAAAAAGAAGGAAAGAACCCAATCAAGGCAGATGATTTGCTTTTGGGAATTTCAAAAGTTGCATTGAACACAGACAGTTTCTTATCAGCGGCTTCTTTCCAAGAAACTTCAAGAGTTTTGATTGAAGCATCGTTAAGAGGAGAAGAAGATAAATTAAAAGGACTAAAAGAAAACGTCATCATTGGTAAGCTTGTTCCAATTGGAACCGGTTTAAGGTATAATAAAGAGGATAAGTAATAATACTTTTCTCATACCATGAAAAAGAAAAAGGGAAACACTCGAAAGAACACAAATAATTCTAAAAAAAGATTTGAAGAAAAAAGAGAAACCGAACCGAGATTTCATTTTTCTTTACCCGATAAAACAAAAAGATATTTATTTTCATCCTTATCATTTCTCCTCGCCGTTATCTTTTTATTTTCTTTTTCGGGAAAGGCTGGGGCCATTGGGAATTCTTTAAAAAATATTTTTGATATTTTAATTGGAAATGTAATTTACATTATTCCAATTATTTCTGTTATTTTTGGAATTGTTTTATTGAAAGGTGACGAATCTTTTAGGGAGAATAAAAATTCTTTGATAGTTTCAACCGTTCTACTTATTTTAAGTTTGAGCGGAATTTTTGCTTTATTAGAATTTAAAAATAATGCAGAGATAGTTAATGAATTTGTTTGGGATTACACTGGAGCTGGAGGCTGGATTGGATATGCGATTTCATGGCCATTATTAAAAGGTTTTGATTATATTGTTACCTTTGCTTTATTTGTTATTGCTTTAATCGTTTCTTTATGGATCATTATTCAACCTTTCAGAAGGGCAATTGAAGAATACGAAGAAGATGAAGATGAAGAAGTTAAGGTTGAAATTAAGAAAGACAAAAAACTACCAGTTATTTTAGAGAAAATTATTCAAAAAAAACCAGAAGAAATTAAGCTGCCAGTTGAAAAGAAAGAAGAAAAGAATTTGAAAACATTTGAACAAAAAAAACAGGAGAATAAGGAATACAAATATCCTCCACTTGATTTGTTATCTAAAAAGGGAGGTGCTCCTGAAGGAGGGGACATTACTTATAACTCATCAGTAATTAAAAGAACCTTGCAGACATTTGGTATTCCTGTTGAGATGTCGGAAATTAATATCGGACCAACCGTTACGCAATATACATTAAAGCCAGCAGAAGGAATTAAGCTTTCTAAGATTACAACTTTGCAGAATGATTTAGCTTTAGCTTTGGCTAGTCCGACAATTCGTATCGAGGCTCCTATTCCAGGAAGATCTTTAGTTGGAATTGAAATAGGAAACAAGAAAAGAGCAATTGTGGGCTTGCGTGAAATATTAGACACAGATGAATTCAAGGCTTCTGCAGCACCCCTTTTAATGGCTTTAGGAAAGGATGTAAAGGGTGGTCCATCGTTTGCTGATTTAGCGGAAATGCCTCACTTATTAGTTGGAGGAACTACTGGTTCTGGTAAAACCATTTGTTTGAATTCTATTATTTTAAGTTTACTATATCGAAATAGTCCCGAGGAAATGAAATTGGTTTTAGTTGATCCGAAGAGAGTAGAATTTCCAGTTTATGCCAACCTAGAACATTTATTGTGTCCCGTTATTTATGATGCCACTCAAACATTGGTTGCTTTGAAATGGCTAGTCGGTGAAATGGAAAGAAGATTTACTGTTTTGGCTGGAGGAAAAAGTAGAGATATCGGTTCATATAATGAGAAGCAAGAAAGGAAGGGAGAACCTAAGCTTCCTTACATTGTTTTGATTATTGATGAATTGGCTGATTTGATGAGTGTTAAGGGAAAAGAAATAGAATCATACGTTGTAAGACTGGCACAAATGTCTCGTGCTACCGGAATACATTTAATTTTAGCTACCCAGAGACCGTCAGTTGAAGTTATTACTGGTTTAATTAAGGCCAATATTACTTCAAGAATTGCTTTAAAGGTTGGTTCTTTGATTGATTCAAGAACTATTCTTGATGCTTCTGGAGCAGAAAAACTTTTAGGAAGAGGGGATATGTTATTATTATCTAAAGAATATTCAAAACCGAAAAGAGTTCAAAGTCCATACATCTCTGAATTAGAAATTAAAAAAGTTGTTAGTTGGATAACAGATTCTAATGTAGAAGTTAAAGAAAAAACAGAAGACCAAGAAGAACCAGGATTTATTGAAACAGAGGTTGAAAAAGAAGAAAATTCTTTAATGGGGGAATTAACCAGAATAGCCGAAACTCCAGAAGCTCAAATGGATTCATTTTATTCAAAAGAAGATCCAATGTATGAAGAAGCAAAAAGAACAGTTATTCAAGCTCGCAAAGCTTCTACTTCTTTATTGCAAAGAAGATTGGGAGTTGGATATGCTAGGGCGGCAAGATTAATGGATATTTTAGAAGAGCGGGGGATAGTCGGACCACAAGAAGGAGCTAAACCAAGAGATGTTTATGTTTCTGACGAGTCTCCTAATAATATTAGCAATGAACAAGAACTTTAGTTCTTGTTTTATTTTTTTATTTAATATA